>JBCCSG010000422.1:0-5812 GCA_039200565.1 Cyanobacteria bacterium P01_D01_bin.50
GTTGTTTTTGGGGTTCTCCCGAGTGTTGAAATGGTTCCCAAGTCTTCCGGGCAAACAGATTAATTCTCCCACTCGAAAGATTCCCTTTCTTGTAATCCTAAATACTACATAATAGGTTTTCTTATAGCGGGAAGGGAGTAAAATATATATGAGTATTGGTCATGAAGCTCTACGACATTAATTTGTCACCAATACTTCGACGACAACAATTTGTCACAGCGACATTTAATTTGTCTCAACGACATTAATCTGTCACCGATGACAAATAATGTGTCACCGTACATGTGTCACTGTACATCACAACAAAAATTTTAATTAAAAAGCCAGCAGTCGGATTTGAACCGACGACCGCTCGATTACAAGTCGAGTGCTCTACCACTGAGCCATGCTGGCGTAAGTCACACTAGTTTGTAATTGTAGCAGAAAAAAAAAGATTGTAAAGACCTAATGTAATATTATTCCCTCCCCTCACCAAAGGGAGGGTTAGAGTGGGCTTCCTTCATTGCTTCGGGTAGGGTTCCTCCATTGCTTTGAGCAAGTTTCCTCCCTGACTTCGAGTTAACCTGGCTTGCAATCAATCAACAACCATTTAACATCAAAAATAATTGATTGATTGCTGATCGAAAACCATCGCCTTTCATCCCTTTACTCTATTACTCAACTGAAACTATTAGTACAAGACGTAAAAATTTTTCTCTGCCCAGAGAGTGATTTACCCAAACCTAAAAACACAGCTATCGTAATAAAGGAGCGAATTTCAAATATAAAAAAGATTAAAAATTAAGAGTCACCTTTACAAGTTATCTTAAATTGCGGGCATTTCAAAGAAAAGCCATTATATTTCAGTTTTTTTTGATATTTGCCTCCCACAGAGAAAACACAATACGTAATTGAACAATAAGCCCAATTAAACAGCATGACAGCGTTAAGCCAACGAGATTTTTTGAGCGTAGCAGATTTGAGTCCGACCGAAGTTGAAGAACTTTTACAAATGGCAACTCAATTAAAATCACAGCAATTGCAGTTGCGATGTAATAAAGTATTAGGACTTTTATTTTCTAAAGCTTCCACTAGAACAAGAGTAAGTTTTACCGTTGCAATGTATCAATTAGGCGGACAGGTTATTGACCTCAATCCTAATGTTACTCAAGTGAGTCGCGGGGAACCAGTGCAAGATACAGCGCGAGTTTTAGATAGATATCTCGATATTTTGGCAATTCGCACCTTTGCACAACAAGAATTAGAAACTTTTGCGAATTATGCCAAAATTCCGGTAATCAATGCACTAACAGATTTGGAGCATCCTTGCCAGGTTTTGGCGGATTTAATGACAATTCAAGAAGAATTTCAAAAGACTGCCGGTTTGACTTTAACTTATGTTGGCGACGGTAACAATGTCGCGAATTCCTTGATGCTCGGCTGTGCAATGGTTGGAATGAACGTAAAAATAGCCACCCCTAGCGGATATGAACCTTCTTCAGAAGTTGTTGAACAATCAAGGGCGATCGCAAATGGGAAAACAGAAGTAATTATTACTAAAGACCCCCAAACAGCTGCAAAGAATGCTAACATACTTTATACTGATGTTTGGGCAAGTATGGGGCAAGAAAAAGAAGCTTCTGACAGAATGCCAATTTTCAAACCCTACCAAATTAATCAGGAATTGTTGAGTTTTGCTGACCCAAAAGCGATTGTTTTACACTGTTTACCCGCACATCGCGATGAAGAAATAACTAACGATGTTATTGAAGGGGAACATTCACGAGTTTGGGAACAAGCAGAAAATCGACTCCACGCACAAAAAGCTTTACTTGCAAGCATTTTAGAAGCCGAAACAATTTAAATTTTCAGCTTTAGATTTTGGATTTCCTCTTAATTACAATCCAAAATCTCCCCGGATTATACTTCCGTTTCAAAATTTATTTCAAAAATTGCAATATAAAAGGCAAAAAACTTTGCCGCTACTGGGGTTTTTGTAGTACTAATGTTCTATGGGCATTTGTATTTTACCTCCCTATAAAATTATGGAAAAACTGACAGAAGCACAAAAAGAACTTTACGAATGGTTGAAAGAATATATCCGAATGCGTCAGCATTCACCTTCCATTCGTCAGATGATGCAAGCAATGAATTTGAAGTCGCCAGCACCGATTCAAAGTCGTTTGGAGCATTTACGTAACAAAGGGTATATTGAATGGAGTGAAGGTAAGGCACGCACTATTAGGGTTTTACATCCTGAAAATCCCGGCGTACCAATTTTAGGTACTATAGCTGCTGGTGGTTTAATTGAGCCTTTTACCGATGCTGTAGAGCATTTGGATTTTAAAGAGATAAAATTACCTTCTCAAACTTATGCTTTGCGGGTGACAGGAGACAGCATGATAGAGGATTCCATAGTTGATGGAGACATGGTATTTCTGCATCCGGTACAGGAACCGGATATGCTTAAAGACGGTACCATAGTCGCCGCAAGGGTGGAGGGATATGGAACCACATTAAAGCGGTTTTATCGTACAAGTAGCGAACGAATTACTCTTGAACCTGCAAACTCCAAATATCAGCCAATTGAAATTGATGCTATTCAGGTACAAGTGCAAGGAGAGTTAGTTGCTGTTTGGCGTAATTATAACTGAATTCGGTCGAAGGGAATTGGGCATGGGGCATGGAATTATGAGTATTGAGTTAAGAGTTATGAGTTGATATTTCTCCTCATCCCCCTATCTCCCCACCTCCACAATAAGATTGAATTAAGAATCACAAATTACTGCCAGGGTAGCCGCCATTTTATGTATCTGACGCAAAAAAAATCTTATATTCCAACTACTTTTCGCCTTAAAATTCCTTATTCTGTAGGCGAAAAGAAGGGTATTTATCAAGCGAAACAACCATTACCAGGGTGTCCAAAAACTCCGTCATCTCTGCAACTGCGAGGCTATCAAAAGCAAGCTGTAAATAACTGGTTTGCGAATAATGGTAGAGGTACGTTAAAAATGGCAACTGGTAGTGGTAAAACGATTACGGCACTGGCAATTACTTGCGAATTATACCGCCAAATTAGTTTGCAAGTATTGCTAGTGGTGTGTCCTTATCGTCATCTTGTAACTCAGTGGGCGCGGGAATGCGAAAAGTTTGGTTTAAAGCCGATTTTAGCTTTTGAAAATGTCCGCACTTGGCACAGCCAACTTTCTACACAGCTTTATAATGTAAATTCTGGTTTTCAACCCTTTCTCACCGTTATTACTACTAATTCGACATTGATAAGTGATGGTTTTCAATCTCAGTTAAAATATTTTCCGGAAAAAACTTTGATTATTGGTGATGAAGCACATAATTTAGGCTCACCCAAATTAGAGGAAAGTTTACCGCGCGCTATTGGGTTGAGGTTGGGATTATCTGCGACACCCCAAAGATATTTTGATGAGCTAGGAACTCAGTCTTTATTTAATTATTTTGGTGCGGTTTTACAACCGGAATTTACTTTGAAAGATGCGATTAATCAAGGTGCTTTGGTACGCTATCTTTATTATCCGTTACTAATCGAATTAACTTTGGAGGAAAGTCGTGCTTATGCAAAGCTGACGAATAAAATTGGACGTGCTTTATTATATCGATCTCTTGAGAATGGGGATTTCGTAAATCTTGAAGATAATGAAGATATAAAACCTTTACTGATTCAGCGTGCCAGGTTAGTAAGTGCGGCGGAAAATAAGTTAAAGGCTTTGCGGGAGTTAATGGCGACAAGGTGCGAAACTACTCATACATTATTTTATTGCAGCGATGGTTCTCAAGATACAGTTGGACGTGCCAATTTGCGTCAATTGAAGGAAGTAACTCGCATTTTAGGAGTTGAGTTGGGTTATAGAGTTAGTACTTATACGGCGCAAACTCCTTTGGTAGAAAGAGAAGCTTTACGCACTCAATTTGAAAGCGGAGAATTACAGGGTTTAGTCGCAATTCGCTGTTTGGATGAGGGTGTTGATATTCCTGCAATTAAAACTGCCGTTATTTTGGCTTCTTCGAGCAATCCCCGTCAATTTATCCAGCGAAGGGGACGTGTTTTACGTCCTCATCCGGGTAAGGAACGTGCAACTATATTTGATATGATTGTACTTCCACCGGATTTAGATCGGAAGACTTTGGAGGTGGAGCGTAATCTGTTAAGAAAGGAGTTGCGCAGGTTTGTCGAGTTTGCCGATTTAGCTGACAATGCTGGTGAAGCCAGGATGAAATTATTTGATTTACAAAAGCGCTATGGGTTATTGGATGTTTAGATTAAGTCGAAGGGAATTGGGTTAAAAAAATTTTGTTAATTTATTCGTCGCGTGAATAAAATTCCGCATTATGTGGGAGAATTAGATATAGCGATGGATGCTTTATCATAATGCGAATATTAGCGAAATTTTAAAATAGGCATAGATTGCCATTATATAAAAATGATTCATCTCAAATAAATAATATCAGAGAAAGACCTCCGAAATAAAATTTTTTTCTCGAAAAATCTAAAAAAAATGTTGCGGAATCCAGATATTAATTTATTAAACACGTGCTTAGTGCCGTGAAGGTCACAGAAGAGTTAACGCGTCTTTAGAATTTAGATTATACAATAAATTAGTTTCATATATAGTTGAGAGTAACGCAAAAAACTTTTGAGTGAAGGAGCAACTTATTCATAATCAGTATTTGCGGCAACCCGATAATCTGGTCTAAAAAAGAGATGTTATTGCAATTTTGTTGTACTTACGCTTAAAAATATTTTTCATGGGATCGCTGCCGTTCAACTACACCCAGAAAGAAGATAGGGTTAATACCACGTTTTGTTAATTTATTCGTCGCGTGAATAAAATTCCGTATTATGTGGGAAAATTAGATATAGCGATGAATGCTTTACCATAATGGGGATATTAGCGAAATTTTTGAAGCAAGACATATTTCCATTATAAAAAATAATTCACATAAAAAAATAATATCAGATAATAGCCTCTAAAATAAAAAATTTTTTCTCGAAAAATCGAAAAAAATGTTGAGGAATCTGGGTTACATTTAGTGCGGTAAAGACCACAGAAGAGTTAACGCGTCTGTCGAATTCTAATTTTACAATAAATTAGTCTCATATATGATTGAGAATCAATATTTTTAGTGGAATAACTCCCCTCCAACTAAAACCAGAAGTAACATAAGATTAATACTACATTTTGTTAATTTATTCGTCGCGCGAATAAAATTTCCCATTATGTGGGAATATTAAATATAGCGATGAATGCTTTACAATAATGGGAATATTAGCGAAATTTTTGAAGCAAGACATATTTCCATTATAAAAAATAATTCACATAAAAAAATAATATCAGATAATAGCCTCTAAAATAAAAATTTTTTTCTCGAAAAATCTAAAAAAATAATTAAAATCTGTTAGTGTGAATGGGATTTGTTTATCAAGAAGTTTTATTATCAGCATTCACAGTTCAAAAAAATACATTAAGAACGTACAGAAGTATTAAGAATCAGTCTTAAAAGCATAATCTCAAGCAACCATGGTTACAGTGGCTTTACGGATAACAGACTATAGGGGAGACAGGTAAAATATAGCTTAAATTGCTATATAAAAAAAACCATAATGAAAGAACAGCATAATATAGATGAAGTACAAGAACCAATAAAGAGTGCTTCACCGGAAGTACGACAAATTATAGAACGAGTGTGGCATTTAGAAAAAAGCAGACTTGATAAAAAAAGTTTCGGTCATATTAACGAAGATATTTTAGCAATCGTCAAGGAAGCCGTGAAATGAAGCTGACTTCTATCAAGCTTTGTA
>JBCCSG010000423.1:0-5808 GCA_039200565.1 Cyanobacteria bacterium P01_D01_bin.50
AAGGTAAAACGTCCTTTTTCGCTTTCTTTTCTCCTAATTTCAACTAATCCGAGGTTGTTGCAATAAAAGTCTAGCGATTTCTCTAAATCGCTTACTCTTACCATTGTGTGTAAGTATTCCATGACAATTATCAATTATCAATCATCAATCATCAATTATTACTCGTCACAAGCAGCATCGACATATATCAAATGATTGTTTTATTAGTTAGAAGAATCCCAGAAGGTGGAAATCAATAACAAGAATAAAAATTTATTTTCTCCACCCTCTCCCCCCTCTCCAACTTTATCCAGCAATTTTTGCTTAGTTGAGCACTAGTAGTCCACCAAGTACCGAGTGCTGGTACTATTTTTACTACTCACTACTCACGCCCCTTCACCCCGCAATTTTGGCTTGTGAGAGTACTAGTAGTTCACCAAGTACCGAGTGCGGGTAATATTTTTACTACTCACTACTCACTACTCACGCCCCTTCACCCCGAAATTTTTTGCTTGGTTGAGTATTAAAACGTAAAGGTAGTTCTCAACGCACCAATAAAGACATCCTCATTGTTGTCATCTTGATTGGGAGATTGCAACCAAATGATTCCAGGGGTAATTGAGATATTATCATTAATTGGATATCGGTATAATGCTTCAATATGGATGGGTGTATCATTTTCAAAATCGGCTGGCCGTGGTGAAATCTCCCCTGCATAGGGTTCCGCACCGGCAATAATTGCAGCTAAACTTCCTTTTTTACCCAAATCGGGAAATACTAACGCCACCGCATAATTCCAGATTTCAGCATCGTCTCCACCGTTAAAATCTAGATCGGTATAGCTACCCCAACCCCGGATACTGAACTTGGAACTGAGATCGAGTTGAGCCTGTACGCCGTAGGAATTACTTGTAATTCGTCTTGCTGGTGTATTATTCAAGTTAGCAAAGTTGGTTCCAGTTCCACCAAAGGCAAAGGTGCCATCGCCAGGATCATAACCGTTAACATAAGTCAAACCGAGTTTAAATCTTTTCGTTGGCTTAAAGACAATCTGTCCTAAAGCAGAATAATTTCCATTAAATAAACCTGCTTTCTCGTCGGGATCTGAACCATTTTTGGCGAGATAACCGCCCTCAAGTTTAATTGCATCACCCAGCTTGTAACTAAAACCGACACCTGTTGTCGATCTAGCAATTCCCAAGCGGTATATAGGATTTCGTTCAGCGAATCGCGACAATGCACCAGTTGCTCCACCACCCACGTTTAAGCCGGAGTTAAACACATCTGCATAGAAGTGATGTCCCCCTAAACTTGCCATTGTTGTGACTTTGAGGTTGTCGCCAACTGGGAAGACATAGTGTAATCTATCTAGTACAACATCGTTGTCACCAGGGCCATCAAAAGCAAAACGCCCTTCATTAGTACCGATTTCATCTGCAAATGAGTTACCGATACTTCCGGTAGTTAGACGAGTAAACAGCTTGTCTTTACCGGTGAAGCTAGATACTAACTGGAGACGAATTCTTTCGTTAAAGACTATTTCAGCGTCTACATCATCTCCATCTGCACCTGCAATAGTAAAGGCTGCTTCACCCTGAAGTTTGGTGGTAGTGGAAAATTGATTCGCTTCAAGTTCCGCAGTACGAGCCTCTAAGGCATCTACTCTACCGCGCAGAGTTGCAAGTTCAGCAGAAAATTCTTCTTGCAAGCGCTGTAATGTCGCTAAATCTTCTCGAGATACTATATCAGCGGTAGCAGTAGCAATCAACTCATTAACTCTATCCAAGCAAGCATTTAAACCAGCCGCAAATTCGTAACGAGTTAAAGCACGATTACCGCGATAAGTTCCGTTGGGATAACCTGCAATACAACCGTAGCGCTCAACTAGCGATTGTAAGGCTGCAAATGCCCAATCTGTGGGTTGAACGTCAGATAATTGAGAAACTGATGTTACCTGAGAATTTACTTGTTTTTTATCGGCTTGAGCAAGTTTTTCTACCGACAATATATTTGAGTTTTGTTGAGAATCTAGATTATTTTTTGAGTTTTGAGTAATTCTACTTAATTGAAAAGATGTTTGAGCAATTTGTGATGAATCTTCAGTAATTACCTCGGAATTTGGTTGCGCTGCTGTTGCTGATTGTGGCATTAAACCTGCACCAACAGTTGTCATTACTAAAGTAGTACTCAACAAGGCAGGACTACTTACCCATAATTTCAAAAAATTATGCATTATTTGTTACTCCTCATCAATTAGTTCTGAAGAAACAAACTATGTAAGTTTGTCTTCAGAATTCAGAATTTATCTAAATAATAATACTGTAAAATCAAGCAGATTTTTTCACTGATTATGTTAAGAAATCCAAACATTTTTATTTAAATTAAAGGAATAAAAAAGCCTAGTTTATGGTTTTTTAGAATGTGTTTTATCAAATTTACAGGAAATAGGTTTCGTTATTTTTATCTATAACTAAGTAATTTGAATCCATTAACTGTAAACATTAACACAAATTTATAATATTATAGGGATTTTCAGCATAACTATTTATACTAAACGATTTTGTTCGCGATTAATCAATGTTTAAAATAAAATAAGTAAGTCAAGGGTTCCCATAAGAATTGTTTCTTCTAAAAAAAAATTCTTATGGGTGCCTGTCAGCACAAATAAAGCGTGAGCTATATTACAGAATGTTTTTTTCACTTCTCTTAAATTTGACGCTTGTGCGTCTATCGCCTTGCTCGATTTCCCTATTCCATTGTCTTAATTATCTCGAATTAAACAGATTGTAGTGAAAACTGTCTTCCTTTAAAATTATCTTGCAGGAGAAATATATGGGATTCTATTCACAAAAAATTCTTCCTTATCTTCTCGATTGGTCGCTATCGAATTATACTTTTAGTAAATATCGCCAACAAATTTTATCAGAAGTGAAAGGTGAAGTTTTAGAAATTGGCTTTGGTACGGGTTTAAATCTTTCTTACTATCCAGAAGAGATTCGTAAAATAATTACAGTTGATAATAATCCGGGAGTTCATAAACTTGCCCAGAAACGGATTGAAAAATCTTCTATTACTGTAGACTATCGAATTTTGAGCGGCGAACATCTACCTATGGAAAATAATACATTTGATAGTGTTGTAAGTACATGGACTTTATGCAGTATTGAGAAAGTTACACAAGCCCTCAAAGAGATTAATCGAGTATTAAAACCGGGGGGAAAATTCTTTTTTATCGAACATGGTTTAAGTCGTGAAGTATCAATTCAAAATTGGCAAAATCGATTAACTCCAGTGCAGAAAATAATTGGTGATGGCTGTCATCTGAATCGTAATATTCGCTCTATTGTAGAACAACAATTCCATCGAGTAAAATTGGAGGAATTTTATATAGAAAAAACCCCTAAAGTAGCAGGGTATATGTATAAAGGTGTCGCAATTAAGACAGATTGAATTATATGTTTAACTGCTTTTCGAGCAAGATATAGTTGCATTACTAATTATACGAGGGCTGGGAAGGTTTTCTGGGTTCAGTAATACAAATGGTGCTTGTGAGTTATTAGTTAATCCATCTGTATTTTCAAGAATGTTAAATCCTAAGTTAATTAATCTCACGACTTACGCAATTGTCACAAAACCGAGGGAAGGTGCCCTACACTGATTGTCTTATTATTGGGTTCAGAATCAATCAGTGTACAAGCACCCTACAAGAAAATATGTCAGTTGCGGCAATTCCTAAATCTGTCTTTTTCTGCTCCAGAGAAAATCGGGCGTTGCTGAATTAAGCTATGAATTATATCTACCTACACTTTGTAGTAAATGCGAAACTTATGTAGAGACGTAGCATTGCTACGTCTTTTTCAATGTGAAATCACGTTTTCATATTTTGATTCAGCAACGCCGAAAATCGGTATTAACTTGTACGTAAGGGTAAACCCAGGACTACTAAACTTGATATATTGATAATACGTCCGTAATAGTTGTGTTCATGGATGGTAAACTTGAGTAAGCTGCACCGCTGGACGCAGATTTAAGTCGAGTATTGCTGTTAAAACGAAGGAAGAAGGAAAGTTAAATTATCTAAGTCAACTTCACCGATTTTCTCAGAGCCTACCAATCCAACATTATTGATTAGATGAGTAACTTGGTGTCGATTCGCGATGTCTGCACTAATGTTTGCGGTTTCTTGTCTATCAGCTAAATCTACCTCAATAAATTCACCGGGGAAATTCAAATGTCAGGAAGCTGAAGCTATTGTTGGGCAAAGACACAAACTTTCTGGTTTACTGCGGATAAATTGTCCGGTATGTTTTGGAGATTTGCAAATTGTGCCGCGTATTAAAGCTTTTTTACAACGCTACCCTGATATTAAACTGGATTTGATGATGAATGATGGTTTTGAGGTTATCATATATCTGTATCAGGACTTACGCGATTGTCACAAGAGTGGGATGGTGCGTGACACTGATTGTCTTATTATTGGGTTCAGAATCAGTCAGTGTACAAGCACCCTACAACAAAATGTGCCACTTGCGGCCATTCCTATGTATAAAAAATATTTTAAAGTAATTATTTAAATCAAGGAATTATCAATATATGATAAATTTAGGTCTTGCTCGTGAAGTTGGCTATTCTAAGTTTTTTTATAGATCTTTTATTAGACAATTTAATAAACGTATTCTCCAAAGAGATAACATTATTAAATTGAATGAAGGAATATCAATAAATCTTCCCCGTAACAGTAGGTTTGGAACAGAATTATTTATAAAAAACGGCTCTGTTGATTGGGGAAGTGAAGAATTTTTAATTCAATACTTGGATAAACAAAAAAGTTTTTTAGATGTCGGCGCGAATATTGGTTATTATTCATTACTACTTTCTCCTTATTGTCATAGTATTTATGCTTTTGAACCAGACTTGAGAAGTATCGCAGCGTTAAAAGCAAATGTAGCAAAAGTTGATAATATTACGGTTATTCAAGAAGCTGTTTATTCCAAAGCTGGTGAAATGCAGTTTGATATAACCAGGTTGCCTGAATTAAGCAGATTGAATACTAAATCAACAACAACTGCCACTAACTGTATAAATGTTAAAGTTGATACTTTAGATAATTTTGCTAGCAAACATCCTAATTTAAGAGTTACCGCAATCAAAACAGATGTAGAAGGTGCTGATATTGAAGTATTATTAGGTGGAATAAATTTAATTGAAAAAGAACAGCCTTTGATTTTATCGGAAGCTTTCCCAGATAGACGTGTATTTAACTTTGCAAAACAGCTTGATTATCTAATTTTTGCGTTTATCAAACCGAAAGATAAATCAAAAATCCATTTAAAACCAAAGTTTATCCAAATTACAGAATATCCCAAAAATTTCCGTCCAAAGATGATATTTTTGGTTCCAAAAAGGCTTCATCAAGAGTTTTTTGAATTAGTAGATTAACAAGATAGGAGTTAGGAGTTAGGAGTTGGGAGTTAGGAGTTAAGAGTTATATTAATTCCAGTATTACTCCCTCTCCTTAGTAAGGAGAGGGTTGGGGTGAGGTAAAATAGGATTTATAAGTAATTAATCAAATTTGATATTATCTAATTTAATCTTTAACTTAATTTTAATTCTACAAATAAAGGTAAATGATCTGAATTAATCTCGTCACCAACAAAACGGCGAATTGTGGTAAATGATTTGCTGTGCAAACAGGTATCTATGGGAATTCTGAATATTGGAGGTAAAAGAGAATGCCAAGTAGTTTGTATGCCAAATCCACGTTGAGAGTTTATCAAACCACTTTTACTTAGTAGCTGGCGAAATTGTCCATACCAGGGAGTACTATTA
>JBCCSG010000424.1:0-5790 GCA_039200565.1 Cyanobacteria bacterium P01_D01_bin.50
CAACTACTTATTTCCAGTTAACAAACCAAACTTAATCAAACCACGCTCATAACCGCGACGCATTAAACCCAAAGACATGGCACCTTGAATCGTTTTCCAACCGGCACGCAGTAAACCGAAAACAGCTTTGGGAGTAAACGCCGAATCAATGACAACATTCCAAAAAGGAGCGACAGCTTGCGACCAATCCGCAACACGAATATTCTGTAAAGGTAGTTGAGCTGCAATAGCTTCATATTCGGGTAAAGAAATCACGAATGGTAAACAATACACCTCATAAATTTGTGCTAAATGTTTCTTTTCGTCGGCACTCAAAGGTGATTCATTTGTAGAGCGATGACACCAAGTGACCAAAATCAACTTTCCTCCCGGCTTAAGTACCCGATAACATTCGGCGAGAAACTTTTGTTTATCCGGCATATGTTCGCCGCTTTCCAAAGACCAAACTAAATCAAAACTGTTGTCCTCGAAAGGCATATTTAAAGCATCTGCTACCTGAAAATTGGTTCTATCGCTTAAACCAAACTCAACAGCCCTTTCACCAGCCCTCTGAGCTTGTACAGGGCTTAAAGTGATACCAGTCGCCGCAGCATTGAATTTCTCAGCTAAATACAAAGAACTACCACCGATACCACAACCCACATCTAAAATATCCTTAGCTTGCTCCACCTCTGCCCATTGCAGCAACTCTTCAATTAAATCAATTTGTGCTTGACGGCGGTTTTTTTGTTCTTTACCATCGGCACCGTAATAACCGTGATGCATGTGTTCCCCCCATATCTCTTCCCAAAGAGAGGAGGAAGCATCGTAAAACTGTTGAATTTGTTGGCTTAGTGTTGCGGTCATGAATTGAGCTATGTTTTGACTGTCGCAGAATAAAAAACATCTATTCGTAGGCTACCATGTGTATTTTTAATTAGATCGAAGTTTTTGCTCTTAATACTCGAACAACCCAGATTAAGGAGGGGAGAGTGGTCATTTTTTACCCAGCATCGTTCTCTTGGTGGAATACTATTCGGAAAAATACTTTAATAAAATGGAATCATTCGTGGTTTAAACTTTTATATGACCGCTCCTCAAAAGATTTGTTTTGGCTTTTTAGCAGTTATTGCTGTAGGAACTCTCTTGCTAATGATGCCTTTTTCTACAGCTACAGGTACGTGGAATAACCCAATAGTTGCCCTATTTACAGCTACTTCGGCTGTTTGTGTTACGGGATTGGCAGTAGTTGATACCGGTACTGATTTTTCCTTCTGGGGTCAATTATTCATTTTGATGCTGGCACAATTTGGCGGTTTGGGTTATATGACATTTACGACCTTTTTAATTATGTTGACTGGACGTAGATTTGATTTAAGACACAAAATCGCTATTCAACAAGCTTTAGATCGCCGAGAAATGCAAGGTAGCGGTCAAATTATTCGTTCAATTATTGCTACAACTTTATTTTTTGAAATCACTGGAATCTTTTTATTGTTGCCGGTTTTTGTGCCAGATTTTGGATGGGATAAAGGAATGTGGCTGGCAATTTTCCATAGTATCAGCGCTTGGAATAATGCCGGTTTCAGTTTATTTTCCAATAGTTTAGTTGACTACCAATCATCAGCTTTATTGGTATTCACAATTTCAGGATTAATTTTGTTTGGTGGTATCGGATATCAAGTAATCCTAGAAATGTTTTTCTGGTTGCGCGATCGCTTACGTAGAAGACCGCAACATATTGTGTTATCTCTTGACTATAAAGTTGCTATTAGCACAACATTATTTCTACTATTTGTAGGAAGTTTAGCTTTTTTCTTTGTAGAGATCAAGAATTATCAAACTCTGAGAAATCTTAATTTTGGCAGTCAATTATTAGCAGCTTTATTTCAATCTGTAACTACAAGAACTGCTGGTTTTAACAGTATTGATATTGGTAGTATGACCACTGCGGGACTATTTATTACTATTGCTTTCATGTTTATTGGAGCAAGTCCTGGTGGTACAGGAGGAGGTATGAAAACAACGACACTGAGAGTACTTAGTAGTTGTACTAAATCAATTCTACAAGGCAAAGAAGAGGTTTTGCTCTACGAACGTAGTATACCTTTAACTTTAATACTAAAAGCTGTGGGAGTTGTAGTTGGTTCTGTGACAGCAGTGATTTCTTGTACTATTTTAATATCTCTTACAGATCCAGGAATTGACTTTATTAAAATATTTTTTGAGGTCATTTCAGCTTATGCTACTGTAGGTCTTTCTACAGGAATAACTAGCGATATCTCTATTTGGGGTAAATTAATCTTAATTCTGACGATGTATATGGGAAGAGTTGGTGTTTTACTGTTAATGTCCGCTGTACTTGGCGATCCAAAACCCAGTAGAATTCATTATCCTGAAGAAGATTTACTTGTTGGATAAATGATTCCTAATTACTGAAAATAATGGCTCATACTTATTTAGTATGCTAGAAAAATAATACAAAATGGGAATAAGGAGTAGAGAACAAGTCATTTTATAAAGCTAAGTCAGTTGACATAAATAAACTAAGCTATGTTAAACTTCTTCCTTCTTCCTTTGTTTAATTAGTATTACTAGATTTGAAATTTTATCAAATTCTGTTGTAAAATAATTATTTTTAACAAATGCAACCTACTTTTAAGATTACTAATTATATAGAAATAAATTGAAGTGATAAAATATGAGTTATCGGGCAAAAAAGATAATGTTAAATTTATTCAATATAATGGGAAGCCTTAAATTATTTTTATCAAAATAACTTTTAAGGGAACCCTATGACCGACTTTTTCAATATCAAAGACAGTAATAATTAAGGAAAATAAACTGTGAATCTGTCGTCATTAAGGTTATTTCGTAATTTAAGTAAAACCAACCAGCAATTTGCAGTAATTGGTTTAGGACGTTTTGGTCGTTCTGTTTGTTCAACTTTACATAGATTAGGTTATGAAGTATTAGCAACAGATGTTGATGAAAAGCGAGTATCTCAAGCATTGACAGAGGAAATAACCGGTCATGCTTTACAATTAGACTCAACAGAATCAGCTGCACTTAAAGAAGCAGGAGTATTTGAATTTGATACGGTAATTGTCGCAATTGGTAATTATATTCAAGAAAGTATTATTACTACTTTAAATGTCAAAGAAGGTGGTGTACCTCATGTAGTAGCCAAAGCTTCTAGCGAAGTTCATTGCAAATTATTACGAAAAGTTGGCGCTGACAGAGTTGTTTTCCCCGAACATGAAGCAGGTTGTGCTTTAGCACGAACCCTCACAAAACCTGCTATACTAGAATCATTTGATTTAGACCCCGATAACAGTATCGTCGAAATAGCTATACCAGATGAATTTGACGGTAAAACTGTTGCCGAACTACAACTTCGTAACCGTTATGGTTTAAATGTTTTAGCCATAAGTAATAAAAGTAATGGTGGAAAATTTATTATTAATCCTGATCCCTATAAACGTCTTGAAAAAGGTTCCGCAATGGTAGTTATTGGTCACAATAAAAATATAGATCGTTTACCAATTTAAATATGTTTCGCTCGCGGTGGGTGGGAAAAATTGAGTAATCAGTAGTGAGTAGTGAGTAGTGAATGGTGAATAGGATTAAGGAGTAGCGCCAGTTTATTTATGCCTATCTACTTAAAGAATTATCAAAATTACAAAAAACCTAGTATTTCATTTCATTGGTTTTGATAGGTATAGATAAATAATTTTTTCTACCCCCTCTACCCCCTCTACCCCCTCTACCCCCTCTTCCCTTTCTTCCCCCTCCCTAATAACAACAATCAAAACCGCAGCAGGGTTTTTATGCGTATATTTTTAACCGTAAGCTTCCCAAGCTAAATCTATTAAGCCATCTAAAATTGCTGCTGCTACTGTGACACCACCTTTACGACTGCTGATAGTAATATTAGGTATTAAATGTTTTTTCAAACTGTTTTTTGCAGCATCTATATTAATAAATGCTGGTGGTGTGGCAATTATTAAAACAGGTCTAATTTTTTCTGCTTTAATTAAGTCAACTAATGCTGTTAATGCTGTTGGTGCCCCTCCAACTACAAATATCCCCTCTGGATAACGTTTGGCTAAGGTTTCCATTCCCCAAGCTGCAATAGTTTTTTCTCTATTAGGGCGTGTTTGAGCTTCCATGGCACAATACATTGGATTTGCAAAATTATTCTGCACATCCTTAGCGATCGCTGCTTTAATTGCGGCTTCATCTACAATAATAGTACTCCGGGAAGCTAATGCCGCAGCAGCGGCTTGTAAAGCACGCTCAGAAAATTCAATTAAGGATTTATATTCAAAGTCTCCCGTATTGTAAATTACTCTTCTTTTGATTTCGTATTCTGCTGCTGCAAAATGGCGATACAGGGGAGGTGAATTTAATTGTGCGTCGGGGAAAGCCTCACCAATCTCTCTATCAACGATCGCTAAACTTTGAGCATCCGTTATATGCCATTCCATCGACTGTTTCCTTGAAATTATCAACAATAAATTTTCGCACGTCGGGTTAATTATCTACCATAGCTTGAAAGTTAGTAGGGAATAGTGAGTAGTGAGTAGAAGGTTTATGTTGAAGTGAAGCGGCAAGAGTTTCGTGTGAAATTTTTTTTATAAGAACAAAATTTTCATATAATGTCCAGATAATTCAGTTACGATTAAATTCCGGGCGTTGCATAAATGCGGGATGAATCAGTTTTACACGGGTACTTCTCTATACTTGAAATAATGAAGTAGTAATCTAATTGAGTGTTTAAGCATATCTACTGACGAGTGAATAGCAGAGTGA
Organism: Cyanobacteria bacterium P01_D01_bin.50; assembly: GCA_039200565.1. GTDB lineage: Bacteria > Cyanobacteriota > Cyanobacteriia > Cyanobacteriales > Nostocaceae > Rivularia. The sequence goes on from JBCCSG010000424.1 coordinate 4,795, forward strand.
TATCTAGGTCAAAGCTCTGTCGTCGTCGGCTTGGTCGTGTTAAGCTGCTACGCATCTAAGTTGTATATTATTCTATTTGATAATGATGCCTCAAACTGTCTTTACTTTTGAATGCCGGACTTTTGACTTTTGACAAGAGTATTGTGCATTAAAAATGCACAACAGCTTATCTCCTGCATGTTGCATAATCCGTAATGATATATACGCTTATCGGCTTCTGAAGTGTGAGATTCAATCAAGTTCCTCGCCCAATCAACCTTGTTCAACTATTTAACATGCAAGAGTGTAATAATAATAATTATCATTATACAAAGCAAAGACGATGGTTGATGACACTCAACTCATTCCCATTATTGAAATTTTAGAAGGGCTGGAATCCTTAATGGATCAAGCCCCTTCGGGCGATATCGAAAAAATTCTGCTGGCGGCTTGGCTCAAGGTCAGTAACACCTTCCCAGAGGATTTTTTTGCAGCAACCCGTGAAGATGCCAGTGCGGCTGGACTACGCCGTTACCTCCGAGTAAAGGCATTTTTTGATGACCCAATTCAGCATCCAATTTCGTCCCAAGAATTGTTTGATTACCACCAAAATCATCTGCCCATCGATGAGGAGCAAGCAGAATTTTTCTTTTTTGACCCAACCGACGATCAAGATTGAGACAATCGCATCATTATGTGGTCGCGCTCTAGAATTGAGTCACAAAAGAGGCAGCAGTACTCCCGCTCATGTTCCTTCATATTGCATTGATACTCTTAATCGCTGTTTGATTTCATAATAAAACCCAACAGACCGCCTCCATCAGACAGGCACCTAAGCATGGGTAGACAATTTCGCTCTATTTCGATAATGTTAATAATAATCATTCTTATTTTTTAATCAATAATGAAAGTAACAAGTTCTTTAAGAAGTGCCAAATCCCGTCATCCAGATTGTCAGGTTGTTAGGCGGAGAGGGCGTACTTATGTAATTTGTAAATCAAACCCTCGCTTTAAAGC
>JBCCSG010000425.1:0-5787 GCA_039200565.1 Cyanobacteria bacterium P01_D01_bin.50
TATTGATAGGGGCAAAACTTTTAGGAATCTTAGGATTATTAGTTGCTATTCCTTTAGCTAGTTTTATCAAAAGTGTTGCTGATAGCTGGCAGGATGGCAGTTTTAATTTAAAGGATAAGGAGTTAGAAGTTGTAGTGGAAAGTGAATAATCATATTTTTTCAATAGAACGAAAAATTAGGATTATTAGCCTGCATAGGCAGGCTTTGTTTGTATAGCCTCACCCTTATAGGGTGTAGGTGAAAGATATGAATAACCTCTGTTGATGAATTAAGCTGAAATCAGATAGCTTATATTTCTGCGAAAAAAAATGCCGTATACTGATTTTAGTCTTAGAAAGGTTAAACAAGATTTTAACTTAACTATTGTCGAAAAAAACACTTTTTTAAATAATATTCATCCTCAAGAACCGAGTTCGTTTCTAGCTACTTTTATCGCAAAATATTTACCTTTGGCTCTAGCACTAAATACTGAAAAAGCTAGATCCCAAATGTTGATTTGCCCTATTCTACTAGAAGTAAAAGAAATTTGTGCATCTTCTATTAGCTTATTTTCAGGTAATGATTTTACAGTGGATACATCAGTAGGGCTTTCTGGAGTATGCGACTTTTTAATTAGTCTTTCTTCCGAACAACTTTTTGTGGAAGCACCAGCAGTAGTTGTGGTAGAAGCTAAAAAAAAGGCAAGAGGCTGTCATGCTGAAGGCAAAAGGGATAAGATTTTTAGCTTTTAAATAATATTTCTAAATATACTACTCGAAAGTGGCAGCTTATTCCAATTATCTATGGTACCGTTACAACTGGCGATCGCTGGAAGTTTCTGAAAATTGAAAATCAAACTGTGACTGTTGGATTGATAGAATATACAGTTCCAGCAGTAGAACAAATTTTAGGAATTTTAGTTAGTTTTATTAAATCTTAGGCTAGAAAAAAATCAGCAATTTTACGCTTAAAAAAAAATTATATATTTTAACTACAATTACTAAATAGATATTCAGTAACGTCTATAATTCTAAGATGTAGTGTCGCGATCGCCAGAAATAATCGTGGAAGACAGCAGATTTATCAAATCTCTACAATTAGAAAACTTTCTCTCCTATGGAAGCGAAAGTGAAGAAGTTGAACTACAACCGCTGAATGTATTAATTGGTTCAAATGCATCGGGGAAATCGAATTTAATTGAAGCAATTGCATTATTAAAAGCAACACCTACAGATTTACCAGCACCAATTCGACAAGGTGGAGGTATTACTGATTTTCTTTGGAAAGGTAGCAAGGAAATTCCAGTAGCTCGAATAAAAGCTATTATAAATTTTCCTCCAGGAATTCAACCTTTAAATTACGAGTTTAAGTTTAGTGCGACGCATCAAAAATTAGATATTATTGACGAAGCTATAGAAAATGATGCTGAGGTATATTACCGTTATCTCAGTGGTTACTCAACCTTAAAAGTCAGGTCAAATATTTCTTTCCAACCACAAATACAGAGTTTTACACCTGGCTGGATAAATCCACAACAATCTATTTTATCTCAAAGAAAAGACCCATATTTATATCCAGAAATATCATTTTTAAGTGAAAAATTTGCCAATATATCTTTATATCGAGAATGTAATATTGGAAGATATTCTAAAGTAAGAAATCTGCAAAAAACGGACTTACTAGAATATCCTCTCTTAGAAGATGGAAGCAACTTAGGATTATTTTTAAATCACTTACAATATCAATTAGGTAATAGACAGATTATTGAAAAACTGAATTTTTTTTATGATGTTGCAGAAGAACTTCTTATAAAAATATCTGGTGGAACAGTACAGATATTCATTCGCGAAGAAGGTTTAATTCAACCTATTCCTGCAACTAGATTATCCGACGGTACGCTTCGTTATTTATTTTTGATAGCTTTACTATTAGATCCCACTCCACCACCACTTATATGTATTGAAGAACCAGAAATAGGTTTACACCCAGATATTCTACCTATTATTGCCGAAATGTTAGTAGAAGCATCTCAAAGAACGCAATTAATTGTTACTACTCATTCTGATGCTTTGGTTTCTGCGATTCCTCCTGAGTCTGTACTAGTATGCCAACGAAATCAAGAAAAAGGCACTTATTTACGTCGTCTTCAACCTGAAATTTTAAAAAGTTGGTTAGAAAATTATACTCTTGGCGATTTATGGCGGATGGGTGAAATAGGAGGAAATAGGTGGTAAAAGAAATTCGCATTTATATTGAAGGTGGTGGTGATGGGAAAAATAGCAAAGCTTTGATTCGTCGAGGATTTAACGAGTTTTTTGGAGATTTAGTACAGTTAGCACGAAGTAAGAAGATAGGATGGAATATTACTGTCTGTGGTAGTCGTAATAATGCCTTCCGCGATTTCAAAAAGGCTTTAAAATCTTATCCAGATGCTTTTAATCTACTTTTAGTTGACGCAGAAGAATCCGTAAACAATTCTCCTTGGGAACATTTAAATTTGAGGGATAATTGGAAACCACCAGAAATAGATGACATTCACTGTCATTTAATGGTGCAAACTATGGAAGCATGGATGATTGCTGATATTGATGCTCTGAAAAAATTTTACGGTAGGGGATTTAAAGAAAATGCTATTCCTAAAAATTCAAATGTAGAGACAATTGATAAATCAACTTTAGCATCAAGTCTAAAGGATGCTACTCGTAATACTACAAAAAAAGATTATCAGAAAATTCAACACGCTTCAAAGCTTTTAAAAATGTTGGATGCAGACAAAGTACGCAAAGCTTCTGCTCATTGCGATCGCTTGTTTCAAATCTTGGAAGAAAAGATAGCTGAATAACGATTCAAAACTAGGCATTGCACAATCGTAATATGAAATTATGATTTCACATTGCAGGAGACGTAACAGTGTTACGTCTCTACACAGGTTTCATGTTTTTGACGGGTACCCTAGATAATTTTTTTAGGAGAAAAAAATTATCTAGGGAGCCCTTGACAAAATGTATATAAATGCAATATGACCTAGCGGTCACGCTTCGCTAACATAGTTTAATTCAGCAACGATTCAAAACTAGATATTGACAAAAGCCATATTTTATGGGTATAAAGATACGCTACAAATCTTCAAACTTCAACAAAATCCTACGAAAAATAAATAAACCTTGAGCAATGTCTCTATAATCTCTGTCTCGGGTTATCATCAAATATTGTCAAGGGCTCCCTGCCAAATTTTTTTCTCCTAAAAAAAAATTATCTAGGGTACCCGTCAGCTTGCAATGTGCATCCTTCATCCATGACTGCATCTAAAAACCAGAGTACAACTATTACCGACCATCGTACGGTGGATATCAGTAAGCTGAGTCAAATGTACCAGCATTATGTTGAAACTAAGGAAAAAAATCCCCATGCTGTACTTTTTTACCGGGTGGGTGATTTTTTTGAATGCTATTTTGAAGATGCTGTAACTTTAGCTCAGGAATTAGAACTAGTCCTTACTAGCAAGCAAGCTGGCGCAGATGTGGGAAGAGTGGCGATGAGTGGTGTACCTCATCATTCTTGGGAACGTCATGCTACTGGGTTGGTAGAAAAAGGTTATGCTGTGGTAATTTGCGACCAGGTGGAGGATGCATCGGCAGCTGCTGGTAGATTAGTTAAAAGGGAAATTACACGCATTCTTACTCCCGGTACCCTCCTTGAAGATGGAATGCTAAAAGCTAGTCGCAATAATTACCTTGCCGCTGTGGTAATTGCGGGGGATAATTGGGGTTTGGCTTATGCAGATATTTCCACGGGAGAATTTCTGACTACTCAAACAAATAATTTGGAACATCTAACTCAAGAATTGATGCGCTTGCAACCTAGTGAGGTATTATTTCCTACCAATGCTCCGGATTTGGGTGCGCTACTTAGGCCTGGTGAAAAATCCGATGGTTTGCCAGAATGTCTGCCAACTTCGTTTTGTTATGCATTGCGATCGCAAGTTCCTTTTTCTCAACCGGAAGCAAGAAGTAGGCTGTTGCAAAAGTTCAAACTCCGCTCTCTGGAAGGACTTGGTTGCGATCATCTTCCTTTAGCGATTCGCGCTGCTGGAGGTTTATTGGAATATCTGGAGGAAACCCAAAAGGAAAATCAGGTTCCTTTGCAACCTCTGCGGAGTTATACTTTTAGTGATTTTTTGGTTGTTGATTATCAAACTAGGCGTAACCTGGAAATTACGCAGACAATTCGCGATGGAATTTATCACGGTTCGCTGTTATGGGCAATGAATCGCACGACTACGGCAATGGGGGGACGTGCTTTACGGCGATGGTTGTTGCAGCCATTGTTGGATGTCAAAGGGATTCGTGCTAGGCAAGATACGATACAGGAGTTGACAGAAAATACAGCTTTGCGTCAAGACTTGCGCGGTTTATTGCGACAGATTTACGATTTGGAAAGGTTGACGGGAAGGGCAGGCTCTGGTAGAGCAAATGCCAGGGATTTATCGGCGTTGGCGGATTCTTTATCTAAGTTGCCACAGTTGGGTAATTTAGTTAAGGATGCTCGTTCGCCTTTTCTAAAAGCTTTGCAAAAAGTACCGCCGGGAATGGAAGAATTAGCCTCCAAAATACAGGCACATATTGTAGAATCGCCGCCGATACAGATCAAGGAAGGTGGTTTAATTAGAGAGGGCATAAATCCTTTATTGGATGAAAGACGCAGTTTGGTGGAAGAGGATCGACAATGGATTGCAAATTTAGAAATCGATGAGAGAGAAAGAACGGGAATTCCTAAATTAAAGGTAGGTTTTAATAAAACGTTTGGTTACTACCTGAGTATTTCTCGTGCTCTTGCCGAAAAAGTTCCTGATAACTACATTCGCAAGCAAACATTGACGAATGAAGAACGTTATATAACGCCGGAATTAAAGGAAAGGGAAGCTAGAATTCTCACTGCAAGAGACGATCTAAATCAGTTAGAATACGACATCTTTGTAGCATTGCGAGAAGAAGTAGGTGCCGATGCCGAAATCATTCGTAATATTTCCCGTGCGGTAGCAGCAGCAGATGTATTGTGTGGTTTAGCTGAATTGGCGGTATTTCAAGGTTATTGTTGTCCAGAAATAGTTCAAGGGCGAGAAATATCAATTATCGATGGTAAACATCCAGTAGTAGAACAGTCTTTACCAGCTGGTTTCTTTGTACCAAATTCGACTTTTTTAGGAAAGGGAAAGAACGAAGAAACGAATTCTTCCCCAGATTTAATTATTCTTACGGGTCCCAATGCTAGTGGTAAAAGTTGTTACCTACGTCAGGTAGGATTAATTCAGTTAATGGCACAAGTTGGTAGCTTTGTTCCGGCTAGTTCGGCGACTTTAGGAGTTTGCGATCGCATTTTTACCCGCGTAGGTGCGGTAGATGATTTAGCTACCGGACAATCTACTTTTATGGTGGAAATGAACGAGACGGCGAATATTCTCAACCATGCAACCTCGAAATCTTTGGTATTGTTAGATGAAATTGGTAGAGGTACGGCAACTTTTGATGGTTTATCGATAGCATGGGCAGTGGGAGAATATATCGCGACAGAGCTTTTAGCGAGAACAATTTTTGCTACTCACTATCATGAATTGAATGAATTAGCATCTTTGTTAGATAACGTTGCTAACTATCAGGTGACGGTTAAAGAAATGCCAGATCAAATTATCTTTTTACATCAAGTACAACCGGGAGGTGCTGATAAATCCTACGGTATTGAAGCGGGAAGATTAGCGGGTTTACCAGCGATGGTGATTGAGCGAGCTAAACAGGTGATGGGGCAGATTGA
>JBCCSG010000426.1:0-5752 GCA_039200565.1 Cyanobacteria bacterium P01_D01_bin.50
ACCAGATGTACCGAACGCTGCTGGTTTAGATTTACTCTCAGAAATTTTAGAACGTGCTGCGGTACTACTAAAACCAGAAGCACAACAACATAACCTTAGCTTCCCAAAAGGAATGATTCTTTGGGGACCACCGGGAACGGGTAAATCTTTAAGTGCTAAATTAGCTGCCAAGAAAATGGGTGTTCCAATGGTTGCTGCTGACTGGGCTGGGTTAAGAGGTGCTACCGCATACGAATCAAGGAAAAATTTACGAGAGTTTTTACAATTTTGTGATGCGAATGGAGAATATGGTTTAGTCCTCTACTTTGATGACTTTGAAAAAGGATTTACTGGTTTCGATTCCGATTCGGACGGTGGTGTATCTCGTCAATTAGCTGGGAAGTTATTGACGTGGATGCAAGAACGAACTTCTCAGGTATTAGTAATGGCTACAGTTAACAGATTGGAGTTTCTACCTCCGGAATTGATACGCCGTTTTGATGAGATTATTTTTGTAGACCTACCCCATGCTGGAGCGAGGTATGAGATATTCAAATTGCACCTAGCTAAATATTTCCCAGGGCTGGATTTTTGCAAAAAAGATTGGTTGCGGTTGCTTAGAGAAACTAAACTACTTACTCCGGCTGAAATCGCGCTGATGGTAAGAAAAACGGCTGAGGAAATATTTTATCGGAATGCACAGAAGTTTTCTACTGGGGAGACAGGGAAGCAGCCTTTAAATGCTACAGTGAGGGATTTTTTAGAAGTGCGATACGCAAAGCGTCGCCCTTCGGGCTATCGCAATTTACTCCTAGCATGATTCGGGAAGAAGATAAAATTGTAGAGATTCGTAATAAAGCTGCTTACGCTCGTCCAGCTGCATCACCAGATACAAGTAAGTGGGCTAAAGAACCGGAGGTTTTGTTTGACTATTAAAAATAAGAAGCTAATAAATCAAGTTCCAAACTCGGTAAACTGACGTATATATGGCTCGTGAAAAGCTAAAATAATATCCTGCTTGGGTACTCCCATTTCAACTAATTGATTAGCAATTCCAACTTCAGTACCATCGTGTTGAATCCATATTTTCCCATCTTTAATATCAATATGCAAAATACAACCAAAATCACGCTTATTTCCACGCCAACCTACATAAAGTAGTTGATAATGGTCTTGTTTTTCATCAAAAACTGTCTGCACTTCATACTCTTCGTAATTCCGTGACATTGAAGCTTGCTTTTGTCGCTCGGAAAGAAGATGCTCAATATATTGTCTATATTGTTCTACAGCCATTGAGAAATAACCTCCTGTTCTACATCGTAAATTATCAGCTGTAATTGATATTTCGCCACTGCTGATATAATAAAATTTCTTTGAAAGAAAGTTTCATAAATAGGTACTCTTACGGCTAAATAAATTCTTCGTTCTGGGTCAATTTTTTCCAATGCATCCCGATAATTTAGAAATTGTCCTAAAGCTGTATGAAATTCGGAAACATTGGATGGACTAATAAAGCTTTTAATTTCCACCGCTATTTTTTGTCCTTCTCTTTCTGCCCCTAAAAGTTCCTCGGCGGCTAAATCAATTTCAAAATCTACGTCATCTATATTAATTACATAAGGGTCAGCCGTAATTTTCCAACCGTCTTTTTCTAATGCTTTTCTAACAACATAGTGGAATCTATCTCTTGCCATCGGGATTTACTATACTAAAATCTATAAAATACATCTATCTTAATTTAATTACTATTATAACTGAAGGTTGACCTAAACAGTTCATTAAAGAAAGAATAAGATTATAGTAAATAAAATCATTTCAAAATATTTATATACTTATAAATGAAGTTAATTAAATAAAACAATAAAATACGATTAAAAAAATATTCGATGAAAACGGAAATATTAAAAATGTTGAAAATATTACTATAGTCATAAACTAGTTTACGTTAATAGGAAAGCACTATTATGATAATAGTTGACCAAAAATGAAAAAGAATATCTCAAAATAGATTAATGAAGATTGGTCAATTTATAACTTTAAAAGTTTTCCCTATTCTCGCCGCTTCCATTAGTATCTACTCAAGTTCAACTTTTGCACAAAGTCAAACTAATTTACCTACCCGTATGATTTCTCCAGAGGGAGGTCAACAAGTATTAACACCTGACTGGCAAAGAATTTCATTTAACAATATGCCACCAATACAAGAAAGTGGTTCAATAAAAGCTAACGGATTATTTCGTGAATGGAATGCGGGGGATACTCCAGACAGATACTTGACATTAGGCGATATTGATGAAGCCTTAAAACCCCAATTATTTAGCCTTAGTAATATTACAAGTGTTTCTAATGATTCCAATTTAAACACTTCTAACTTAGAAGATTTTCCATTATTAGGAGAACAAACAATTCAACATTTAGCAGAAGTAGTACCCAATTTAGGGCAAACCAATACAGATGAAATCCCACCCATCAATGCGCGATTAAAAGCCGAATCTCCTCAAACTAATACTAATACAACTCTATCAAACCTTTTATCCCAAAATCCGACTTTAGGAAAGTTAAAACATAATCAAATTGACTTATCAACATATACAATTTCTGATATCCCTAATCTTGATGCAGTACAGTTATCCAATTCCAATGCTTGGGAAAATACTTTAATTGAAGATGTTCCGGGATTAAACGCTGTACCTTTAGCTTCTTTCCCCCTTCCCTTAACAGAAGTAGGTAATAAAGTCGCCAGAATTGATTTTATCTGGGGTCGTGCTGAAAAACGCCGTCAACGCACGGTATCTGGTTCTGATGTAGCGGGCTTTTCCGTTCCTTGTGAAGGTGAAGATTGTCCGCACATCGAACTTGATGATTTAGAAAATTTAGGACGTAACATTAGAAGCAAATTTGAAGGACGTTCTTGGATTAGTGGAAAATATCAAAAAGTAGAAGGTGGTTGGGGTTGTTTAAAATCGGTAAATGCAGGCAAGGAGCCTACTGGAAGATTACCTTATGGAAGTGCTTTTAAAGTAGTAGTTATGGAGCCATCGGAGACAACTGATACTGTTGATACAGCTTTATTCTTTCGTTTCAAAAATGTCTGTGGTGCAACACCATATTTTATTGGTCCGGTTCCGTTTTTTACTCATGAAGTTAATGCGCCTATTTTCATTGGAGACTGAAGATGGAGGAGAGAAGGAGTGAGGGAGTGAGGGAGTGAGAGAGGGAGGGAGTGAGGGATAAATTTTTATAGCAACCAGGAGCAGGACATGAATAGTAGTTTTTCTTCTAAAATTGTACGCTTTCTTATCTATTTTAATTTTAGTTTTGGAGTTTTATTACTAATAGCGACCTTATTTTTAAAAGATTGGAATAAGCATTTTTAATCAAAATAAAAATATTCTAGATGAAGCAATATTTTTTATTATCTGAAAATATTACTAATAAAACTGTCATTGAGCAAAAATCAGATGGAATAAAATCCAGTCTTGATATTAACGGACTGATTAAAACTTTCGCTAATCCCGAAGGTTTGGCAATGATAGGAATTTTAGTATTCTTATTCATATTAAGTCAATTTTCTAATGGTAAAAAAGGAAAGATTTCTACGGGAAGAGTAGTAGGAGTTAGCGAAAAATTAGCGGCAACAAACCTCGCTCTCAAGCAAATTGAAGAACGCAAGCACAATAAGGTAACTTTTTGGTGTGGTTCACCTCGCTATTGGTTTTCTGGTAGATTCAGAAAGTTTGGTGCTTCATTTCAAACTTTTTTTGGAGCATCTCCAACTGTTTGGATTCCCCATGCGGAACGTTCTACTCTTGTACTTGGCGCTCCCGGTTCTGGTAAAACTTTCGGCACAATTGACCGTATGGCGGAAAGTTGTATGATGCAAGGTTTTCCTTTAATTGTTTATGACAAAAAAGGCGACCAAATGAAATTACTCGCACCACTTGCAGCACGCTATGGTTATGATGTGCGAATATTCGCTCCTGGTGAACCATACAGTGAAGTAATCAACCCGCTTGATTTCATGGAGAATCAGGAAGACGCGGTAAGTGCAGGACAAATTGCTCAGGTAATTAACGCTAATGCTGGTGGTAGCGGTAAGGGTGATGAGTTTTTCTCAAAAGCTGCTGACTTATTAGCTAAAGCACTAATCCAATTAGCCAAAGGTAGCGATTGTCCTGATTTAGCCACCGTTTACTGCATCCAATCAGTTGATGATTTTATCAATAAGTTACACGCAGCAGTACAAGCAGGTACAGTTTCTCGTTGGGTTGCTGCTTCGTTTCAACAATATCTAAAAGCAAAGGATAGCGAGAAAACTATTGCTAGCATCGACACAACCACAGTAGGAATATTTTCCGCTTTTATCCAGAGGTCGCTTCTTTCTTCTTTCATTGGTAAAAGCACAATTTCTACTAAATTATCAGGTAAACAAATCCTGATTTTCAAATTAGATGACCCCAGACGTGATGTGGTAGGACCATTGCTTGCAGCAGCGCTTCATATGACAATTGTTAGCAATCTATGTACTCCCAGAAAAGACCCGCTAGGGATATTTATCGACGAACTACCATCACTATATCTTAAGGCATTACCTCAATGGATTAACGAGTACAGAAGTAACGGAGCTTGCTTTGTCCTGGGTGTTCAATCTTTAGAACAGTTAGCTAATACATATGGTGAAAACCTAGCTGCTGCGATAACTAGCGCTTGCAGTACCAAAGTTCTCTATAACCCAGCAAATTACTCAACAGCGGATAAGTTTTCTCAATCATTTGGGCATAAGGAATTTATTGTTAAGAATAAATCTATCAGTGATTCCAAGGAAGGACGAACAGTAACTTGGACGGATAATTTACAAACAATGCCGATTCTTACTCCAGACGAAATTATGCGTTTCCCACAAGGAAAATGCGTGATTACCAATCCCGGTTATAAATCTGGAAGTGAAGGTTCAATTCCCTATCCTTTAACTATCCCCATTCCTAAATTGGATATAGAGCGAATAAACAGAAGTGAGCAACTTTGGTTTGAGCAAGTTTATCCAAGACTACTTATGCGTTCTCCGATTGGTGATATTAATCAATTAGATGAAGCTATAGATTTGAGAGAGCGAATCGCACAGCAACTTTTAACTACCGGGGAACATTCAGTATCTACACTCAATCAAGTAGATTGCAAAGAAATAGAATTAGTTAGCCCTCATAGCAATGAGGTTTGGTAGAGAAAAAACTCTATTTTTATCATTTAGAAGTCGAATACAGTTAATATATAGCAGTTAGCTAGATACTTGATATTGCCAAAAACGCCGTAAAAAGCCAAATATTGACTTATTTTCACAGTATTTATAACTATTGTGCAGCTTTTTTAACTGTCACCGAAGTATTTTGTATTACTATTGTCGGAATCCAGAATTATATAAGCATAGTTAAAAAATTTTCTCTTGTAAGGAACAATTCTCAGTATATACTGTATTTTTATTTAACTAGATAAAAATCACATAGTAAATGACTTATCTCTTAATTATTCTTGCTTTGTTACAGATTTGACGACTTGTAGCAGTCGCTCCTCCCGATTTTTCTACTTGCATAGAATTTGAATATTTTCAATATAGTTTGTATATCAAATAATACACCCGATTAATATTTTCTTTGTATCAATAAAAACGATTAGACTACACAATTTTAAAATAATTTGATTGATTAATTTTTGTCGTATTTTTTTGTATCACTTATGATGGGTAAGAACATCGAAATCCGGACAAATTGGAGTTTCG
>JBCCSG010000427.1:0-5752 GCA_039200565.1 Cyanobacteria bacterium P01_D01_bin.50
TTAGCAGGGGCATCAGTGAAAGCTGGAGCGCGGAGTACCTTAGCTTCATTGTGGCATATTAGCGATGAATCTACAGCGATCTTAATGGGTGAATTTTACCGCGAGTTAGCTAATAGCAAGGTAACGAAAGCAGAGGCTTTACGTCGCGCTCAAGTGATGCTGTTGAAAAAATATCCTAATTACGAACGTCCTGGTTTTTGGGCACCCTATGTATTGGTTGGTAATTGGCTTTGAAGGGATAAGGGGTAAGGAGTGAGGAGTGAGGAGTGAGGAGTAATGATTAATGAATGTAGGACTTACGCAACTTGACATTTTTCTTGTAGGGTGCTTGTACACTGATTGATGATTGTAAACGAAAAATACCACAGCTTGTAGTACGGCACCAACCAGAATCTTGTGACAATTGCGACTATTCCTGTAATTTAAGGAATTTCCTCCTCGTTTACGGTGAATATAAATGGTGGATAGATGCTTTGGGTATTGTAGTCCAATGCTATGCATAATAAAAGTATCCCTGATAAAAGCGGATATAAAGACACAAATAAACTTTCGTACTAGTAGCAAAATTAAAGAAGAAATAGAAAATATAGCCAAGAGTCGGGGTTTGAAGCCATCACAGTTGCTTAACGAATTGAGAATCTCAGCGTCTAAAGACGCTGAGATTCTCAGTTCAACGTCGAGACTTGCTCAACCAGGGTTACCCCAAGAAGAGTAGAGGTCTCAACTCCCTGAGCGTTACTTCCCGGATGCCCTCCGGTAGCTCTTGCAAGAATGTTGATCGCTGCATTTACGTCTCTTTGAAGTACACACCCACATTCACAGCGATGAGTGCGTACTTTCAATTCTTTTTTGACCTTGACTCCACAGCTACTGCATAGCTGAGATGTGTTGTGTGGTCTTACAGCGATCGCTTGACGATTATATTTCCGCGCAAAGTATTCAATCCATTGTCTAAACTCGCTCCATGCCACATCGTTGATGGATTTAGCAAAACAATGGTTTCTTACCATGTTCTTGACCTTCAAGTCTTCATAGGCTACTAAATCGTTAGATTGTAAAAGCGTGAGCGCCAGTCTCTTGGCAAACTCGGTACGCTGCCTATTTACTCTTAAATGCTTTCGAGCATATACTTCGCGGGATTTACGTCGTCGATTTGAGCCTTTTTTATGTTTGTAAATTCTGCGTTGAACGCGCTTTATATTAACTTCAGCTTTACGTAAAAAACGAGGATTCGAGACAGTATTACCGTTGCTATCTGAGTAGAAAAACTCTAGCCCAACGTCCAGACCTACCTGATTTCCTGTTGGCTCAAGTTGTTTTGAGTTGTCAACATCAATAGAAAATTGACAATAATAACCCGTACTCACGACGCACCAAACGAACTCTTTTAATTGATTTAACTGGGTAAGTATGGATGTCCCATTTACCCATTAATTTAAGTTCTCCAATACCTTTTTTGTCGGTAATAGTAATACGGCGCTTTGATTTATGTAGTTTCCACCCAGAAGTTTTATATTCAACTGAACGATTATTTTTTTGAAATCTTGGAAATCCTTTTTTACCAGACTTGCCAGACTTGCAGTTATCAAAAAATCTGCTTATTGCAGACCATGCTCGCTCAGCAGCAGATTGAACTGCCATACTGTTTAAATCCTTAACGAATTTAAACTCGTTGCGTAGAACTGTTGAATATTTGTTTAAAGCGAACTTATTTACTTTGTCTTCTTTTTTAGAATCCATCCAGTAGCGAATACATTTATTTCTAATGAATTGCGTAGTCCGGATAGCTTCTTCTATTGCTCGATGCTGCTTCTTTTTAGCAACTACTTTGTATTCTAGAACCAGCATCTACATCACCTCCTTGTTTTTTTATTTGCTCTATATTAACATATACGTATCCCTATTGTTCACCCAAAATGAAACCAAAACAATTAAAAATTCGCCTGTCTGAAAGAAGATTCTATAAGTTACAGTTATATGCCGCAAGCAAGGATAAAACAATGACTGCAATCATAGAAGACTTTTTGGACACGTTACCGGAAGCAGAAAATACCACGGGACATAGTGCACGCTAGCTTATATCCCAGGTCTAAAGACACGCTCGTTTTACGCTTCTGGATTCCTGGTAATGAATTGCAATTCTGTGCATTGCAATGTAATTCATGTAATAAAAGTAATTATGCCAGTTAAAAAACCAATTGGTACAACATTCAGAAGCACCTTGAAGCATCCTAAAAGTAATTAAAGCGTATTATTAGTAACTCTTATTTAATATCAACAAACATATATTTGGGTTGATATGTACCAAAGTATTCTAAAACCTTGTCTAAATCTTGTTTCTTTGTCAGAGCAATACAACCTGATGTCCCATCTTGACCATTAGGTTTTTCAAAAGAAGGATCGTAGTGAAGACCTAATTCTGTACGCCCAGTGGGAAATAGAGGATCTATCTGCACGAAACGTCTACCCACACCCACTTCAGGATGAGGAACATATGTAACCAGTTTGGCTACTTGATACTTTCCATCAGGTGCAGGTGCTTGTATTCCAGATTTATTGCGATTCCTTTTTTGGCTATAAGCTCTTCCTGTAACCGTATCATAAGAGCCTTGGAGTTTTCCTTCTGCGTATAAGCAAATTCTATAGAGTGGGTTTCCTAGAGCATTTTTTCTTCCTGTTTTTTCTAAGCTCATGTAGCTGCTTTCGTTGAATGGCTCATAGCACTCTGTGTTAGAGATTTTGTTTTTCTTCGATTTGTAATTATCGAAACTAATCTTTTTTACACTAGATTCTAAGACGGGAGCAGGCTGAGAATTTTCTATATTTGAACTAGAAACTTTTTGCCCAATATTACCATTCAACTGCTTTTGCTTTAACTGCTCAATTGTGTCACCAAATATTTCTTCTGAGTTAAAGTAAGCGAAACATCCGACAGTTATGGAACAACAGACAATAATCAATGCTAAGTTATAACGCATTAAAATGCCTCTGAATTTAAGTAATGATTACAGACAAAAGCAGATTTTGTCTTCCGAAAAAATACCCTCCCGTAATTACCGCAGGGAGAGCCAAGTATGGGATTCCTGTTCATCAGATTCTCCTGAAACCTAATTTGAGCAAAATTAACGAGAAGACGAAAATACCGCAAGCTTCTAGTAGTTCACCAAACCAAAATTGCCGGGTGAGGGCAAGCTGGAGGGAGCAGGGGATCTTGGGGAGAAAATTATTTTTTTCTTACAATTAACCCCGCAAAGTAATCTTGGCGGAGTACTAGTACTTCTTTATTCGGCTTTTTTCGATTTTCTATTAGTTAGCAATATTTCACCCTTGTTGTTGATTTCTAGAGGAGTATTGGGAAAATCACTCTTATTCAAAGAACGCAAAAGTCCCACTGTACTAAATCCTTGGTCGATATAAGGAATTGCTTGTCTATTTAAACGAACGGGGATAATCTTACCGGAGAGAAAATCTCCTTCTGGATTCAACTTCACATCTAAAATCATCGAATAACCCTTATAGGATGAAGTTGAAAAGACTCCATATCCCAGAAAATTCCCTAAAGAATAAGCAATGAGTTTCCCTTGATAAACTTCTATTGCTCTAGGAACATGAGGTCCGTGTCCGAGTACCAAGTCTGCTCCTGAATCAATCATTGTACGAGCAAAATTAACGGAATTACCTCTATTCTCTCCATAGAAGAACTCTGTTTGATTCTTGACGTGGAGAGCGCGGGTTCCCTCGGCTCCGACGTGCATAGAGATGACCACGATTTTGGCTTTCTTACGAGCCGTTTCCACCAAAGCTTTCGCTTTTTCTATATCTTGGACAGTATTACAGTATTCGTAAAAACAGAATCCGATTACAGCAACAGGAACATTCTCGACGTTGAAATAAAGAATTTGATTCTTTTTACCTACTGCTTTCATCCCAGCAGCAGTAATATTGTCGAAAGTGTCTTGAAATCCCTTTGTACCGAAGTCCATTGCATGGTTATTAGCCACACTCAGCACATCGAACCCAACATCAGCAAAAAGCTTGGCATGTTGGGGAGGAGAACGAAAAGCAAATACTTGTCCGCGACTAATATCTTTGGTACTATAGGGATGATTGGTTATGGTACTCTCAAAATTACCAAACAAAATATCGGTCCCTTGGAGCTTGTCTCTAACAGACTTGGGAAACAATTGATTAGGATTAGCCGGGAGTCTGTTCGACGGAAAATTAGTACCGGGAACCATATCTCCAACGGCTTTAATGCTAATTGAGTCTGGAAGGCTTTGAGTTGAACTTTCAGGTAAAGTTTGTTCAGAATCTCGTGTTGTTTTTTTACGAGTATTTACCTGTAAAGACGATGATACAACAGCAGTCACAATGAGTAAGCTGAGGCTAAAGCTCAGCAGTGCTTTGTATTTCATGAGGGTTTCCACCATTGAGGGATTATCTGAGCTTTATCGGCACCGCATATAAGTTATTCGGAAAATTATGAATAATCAGAAATTTACATATCGATACAGCAGCACTATCTCAAATGCTGTTCGCGACTTTGGTTTTTATACCAAATAGTCAGATATATTAGGGTACAATTCCAGACTCAGATTTAGCCTACAATAATTAATTGCACGCCTTATTCCTTGAAACTATCGAATCAGAGTAGATTTTAGCGGTTCGCGAGCAATGTATCTTAAACAGAACTTGACAGGAAACATTCATTAACGCAGCGATAAATTATATTCAATTGTCATAACCTTAACTCAAAACTGACGCTCAGTTATTTACTCGCTAAATCATTAAATTAGCTGATATAATTACCACAGTTATAAATACCGCAGTTAGAATTTGAGTTAGTTTTTCTAGATACACTTAGATGCTATTTCAGTTTTTAATGCCACTATCAACATTCTAGTGTCCAGTTTTGTGAGAAAGTATAAGAAGCAGGTAAGAAGAAAATAAATTTTGTTTAACTTGACCAAAAAACTGCAAAAAGCTATTGAATTTTTCGGAAATTATCAATACTATGAAAGATTTTGAAGTAATAAATAACTATAGCTGAACGGGTAGGTCGGCACAAATAAACCCCCACTATAATACAGCTTGGGTAAATTGGGTTCTCTTAGAATTGCTGGGTACCCAGTCGCTTCATGTCAAGATCAGCCTTGTTAATACTCACTATTCCCCCGGCATTACTATTTTCAACGCTGAGCTACTTAGTATTTTTGTACCCTTATTAATAGTAAGACTTAGGCAACTGGCACATTTTTTATTGTAGGGGAGGCAAAAAGGGGTGTAGATCAACTTCGGGCTTTATTGCCGTGCCGTTGTGTGACACTATACCGCTTCTATAATGCAATAATAATATAACGAGGGTACGGCACCAACCTAGCCCGAAGTGACGATCGCGGCTATTCCTGAAGAATTACGGCAAGCATAAAGTTAGTATAAGAGTTTCACGCTCGGTAACCAGCAAATTTAACAATATTCAAGCCTCTCTCCAGAGAAATAGTATCTGCATGTTGAAGATAGATTTATACTCCAAAAATTATCTATTTATATAAACTAATCTCTATCTTATGGTTTAAACTAAATCATGAAGGAGGAAGATGCTGTACTTATAATTTTGGCTCTTCAACACTTAGTATGCTAAAAAAACAATAAAAAAGTAAATATAAAGATTAAATAGCGCAAATTGACTCGTTGGAACAGCGAATTGAACTACCGCTACGCTTGATTCGATTGCGTAGAGACAGGCTAGAAA
>JBCCSG010000428.1:0-5746 GCA_039200565.1 Cyanobacteria bacterium P01_D01_bin.50
CAACCCTGAGATTTTAGCTCAACAAATTTTACAACGCTTGAATTGGGCGCAATCAAATGTAGCACCACCACAAAACCGCATTCCGGTTTTGTTTACTTCCAAAGCTGCTGATATGCTTTGGGGTACGATGCAAGCTGCACTCAACGGTAAACAGGTGTTAGAAGGGGCTTCTCCTTGGGCTGAGGCTATGGGTAAATCAGTCGTTTCACCTTCACTTACAATTTACCAACAACCAGATGCTGGCCCTTATAGTTGTCCTTTTGATGATGAAGGTACACCTACGACGCATTTAAGTTTTATTGAAGATGGAATATTGCAAAATTTTTATTGCGATCGCGCTACTGGAAAACAGTTGGGAATTGAGACTACGGGTAATGGTTTTCGCCCTAGTTTAAGTAGTTACCCGACCCCGGGTTTATTCAATTTTTTGATAAAACCAGGAACTGACAGTCTTCAAGAATTAATCAAAAAAATGGATAATGGCTTGATTGTAGACCAGATGCTCGGCGGAGGAGGGGGTATTTCTGGTGACTTTTCTATTAATATCGATTTGGGCTATCGTGTCGAAAATGGTCAAGTAACTGGACGTATTAAAGATACGATGGTATCTGGAAATATCTATACAGCTTTAAAACAGTTAATTAAGCTCGGTGGTGATGCTGATTGGAATGGCTCTTGTTACACTCCATCCTTGATAGTTGATGGATTATCTACCACTGGAAAAAATAGTTCCTAATCATCTCTACCCTGGTGCTGATAATTCGTAATTAATATATTCTCGTGCCTTACAGTAAGTGATGATTAGCCGTATCCTATGAGTGAACGTAATTATTGATATGCTGATGTGCAGCTAAATTGGATAATACGAAAATCTGAAAAGATGGTAGTGCGTTCGCGTTCACGCCTTTGGCGTGCGGCGAGTGCGTGTCCGTACCGGAGGTCGTCCCGGAGGGACTTAGGACATACATCTTGCTCGCTTGATATATATAAATTAAGTGCGTAACAGCTTATGCTTAACTAATACATAAAGGTACGAGTAATTTCAAGCTACAAGCGATGTTAAATATCGCTGTTTATCAAAAACTTTAATTGACAACAGAAGAGAATATTGATTGAGATTATTGTAATTAAAATTGCTAAATGCTATTTTAAATTGTGCTTTCATTACAAGAGTATATTTGAATTAAATAATAATTAATATTGTCCATCAATTATTAAAAATATTTTATTGATTTTAGCCAGTAATGGATTAATAGCAAGTGAAATAGCTAATTTACTTGAATAAATCTATTTGAGGTAAACGAAAAAAAGGGAGTATCCCAATTTTGCAAAAATAAAATTCGTAGTGGGAGCGTCTCGCTCCCTACTGCCTGCAAGTGAGCAAGATGCTCACACTACCAAAAAAAATAAATTTACACATTTGGGATGCTCCCGAAAAAAATACTCATTCATATCTAATTACCAATTACCAATTACCAATTACCAATTACCAATTACCAATTACCAATTACCAATTACCAATGAATTATGTCGCCTCCTTTTCTGACTAAGTACTTTCGTGATTTTTGGCAGCCAAGAAGAGGTTTAGCAATTGCAGAAGCTTGCGCAATCGGAATAGTCGCTGCTTTATCCGCTATATTTCTCAAATTTAGTTCGGGATGGTTAGGAACGTTTCGAGTATACACCTCCTATAGCATGCCAGCGCTTATAGCTTTACCGTCGATTGGTGCTAGTTTTGGTTTTTTGGCTGGCTTTTTGGTAGAAAAATTAGCACCAGAGGCGAGTGGTAGCGGTATTCCTCAAGTGAAAGCCTCTCTGGCTAATATCCCCATCAGACTATCTTGGCGGGTGGCGGCTATAAAGTTAATTAGCGCTATTCTAACTTTGGGATCCGGGATGACTTTGGGAAGACAAGGCCCCACCGTTCATGTTGGGGCATCTTTAGCGGCGGGAATGAGTCGGGTTGTTCCCACCTCCCCGGATCATCGCCGACAAATGATCGCTGCAGGAGCTGGTGCAGGATTGGCTGCGGCTTTCAATGCTCCAATTACGGGTATATTATTCGTTGTAGAAGAATTACTCCAAGATTTATCCGGAATAACTCTGGGAACAGCCATTATCGCTTCGTTTATTGGTGGGGTGCTTTCGCGACTGTTAGGCGGTGGAAATTTAAATATTAAGCTCGAATTAATCGAATCACAAACCAGTTTTACAATTACTGAAATTCCTTTTTACCTGATTTTAGGTATTATCGCAGGTTTACTTGCGGCATTATTCAGACAAGGTTTGATTCAAAGTCTTAAATTTTACCGTAAATTGCGCGTAGGTTTACCGCTCAAATTGGCTTTGGCTGGCTTAATTTCCGGTATTGTCATCGCTATCTTACCCGAACTCTTCCGTAATAATACTGGCTTACGAGAATTCATGATTCATGGGGAACCGAGTGTTTACAGAGTAGCCCTAGTATTTATAGTTCAATTTATTCTTACATTAGTAGCCTTTGGCTCGGGAGCGCCAGGAGGATTGTTTGCTCCAAGTCTTGTATTGGGTTCTTGTTTGGGATATTTAGTTGGTTTTTCAGAATATCAAATTTTGGGCATGAGTTCGCCTAATACTTATGCCTTGGTAGGAATGGCAGCATTTTTTAGCGCCCTTTCTAAGGTACCCATTACGGCAATTATGATTATTTTTGAGATAACTACAGATTTCAATCTGGTATTACCATTAATGATTGGTTCTGTAACATCTTATCTGGTTGCCGATAAACTGATACCCGGTTCCCTATATGCAAAGCTTTTACAATTAAATGGTATTGATATCGATACAGAAACTTCTGTTAATGCAAGATTTACTGAATTAGCAGCACAAGAAGTTATGCAACGTGGGGTGGAAACTCTACAAGCACAGATGACTGTAGATGAAGTTATACAAGCATTTTCTCATTCTACTCAACGTGGCTTTCCCGTACTAGAAGACGGTAGGTTAGTAGGAATTGTCACTCAAAGTGATTTAATGAAAATACGTGAAGGGAAGTTATCTAGAGATGCTCCTGTAAGACAAATCATGACATCCCATCCGCTAACGATTACTCCCAGGCATAATTTAAGCAATGTACTATATTTATTAGATAGGCATAAAATTAGCCGTTTGCCAGTACTCGATGGGCGCAGACTTGTAGGAGTGATTAGTCGTGGCGATATTATTCGAGCGGAAGCCAACTATCTTAATTGCACAACCATTCCCAATCAACCGAAGATAAAACCTTCCTACACAGTTTATCAAACCCAGTCACCGAATATTGGACGAGGAAGATTATTAGTTTTAATTGCCAATCCTGAAACCGCAGACATGTTATTACATATAGCAGCAGTTGTAGCTAAATATAATCGCTACGAGGTTGAATGTTTGCAAGTAATTACCATTTCTCGTCATAGCAATCCAGCAGAAACACCCGTAAAAACTACAAATAGTCGGCGATTGTCATTATCAGCGGAAGTTATGGGTAAAAAATGGAAAATTCCCGTACATACCCAAATTAGAGTTGCTCATGATGTTGCAAATGCCACATTAGAAACCATCAGGGAGCGAAATATAGATACAGTTTTAATGGGGTGGAAAGGTAGTACGGATACACCAGGGCGTATTTTTGGTAATGTTATAGACACCCTAATTCGCCAAGCTACCTGTGAAGTATTATTAGTTAAATTAGGTAAATATATCAGTCAAAAAATACATAATAATTCTTCTACCCATATTAATTTTAAACGCTGCTTAGTACCAATGGCTGGCGGTCCTAATTCAAAAATAGCACTTAAATTATTACCTGCTTTAGTTGCTTCAAGTAATAAATTAGAAATTCGTCTGACACAAGTTTTTCCTCCGTCGGAAACCCAACCGAATATGGAAGTATTAAAAGCAGCCATAGATCAACTTGCTGATAGCAATGGATTATCTAATAATATAAAGCTTGTTCCAATTAAAGCTGACTCAGTAGTTGGAGGTGTAATTAACTTAGTAAAAACTGGAGGTTTTGATGTAGTCGTTTTAGGAGCCTCTCGCGAAGGAATGTTACAGCAAGTTATTAAAGGTAATATTCCAGAAGCAATCGCATCCAGCGTTGATTGTACCGTGATTTTAGTTCGGAAAGAGATTCAATCTCAGATTGAGGCTTAAGTATTATTACGATAATATACTGTAAACATTAATTATAAATATTCTCCCCACCTCCCCACCTCCCCATCTCCCCACCTCCCCATCTCCCCACTTCCCCACCTCCCCACCTCCCCACCTCCCCACCTCCCCACCTCCCCCTCTCCCCACCTCCCCATCTCCCCACCTCCCCACCTCCCATCTTTACAATTGCAATGAAATTTACATATTAAAAATGGGAACTCTATGAATAAGAGTTTAAATTTTTGATGAAGTTTTGTTATGGATAAATTGCCAAAGCAGCAGCCAGTTGACACTCAAGAAGCACTTCTACACCGTATTGCTAATCGTATCCGCCAATCTTTAGAACTCAAAGAAATTTTAAATGCAATGGTGGCAGAAGTACGTGATTACTTGGGTACCGATCGTGTCAAAGTTTATCAATTCAATCCCGACAACAGTGGTGTAGTCATCTCAGAATCCCTCGATCGCAATCGCCTACCTTCTTTGCTAGGCTTGCATTTTCCTGCTGATGATATCCCTCCCTCTGCCCGCGATTTGTATTTACGAGCGCGTCAACGTTCGGTGGTAGATGTTTCTAATTTTCAAATTGGTATTAGTCTCTTAGAAAATCCAGAAACAGGAGAAAGTCAACAAGAAAATGATATCCGCTATCGCTATTTAGATCCATGTCATGCAGAATATTTAACTGCAATGGGAGTAAAATCTTCAGTAGTAGTACCTATTGTATTGGAAGAACTTTCTACCGGAAAAAAACGGCTTCCTTCCTCGAATTCTTCTGCTCAACTTTGGGGATTGCTAGCTTGTCACCACAGCGAGTCGCGTAATGTTACCGAAGAGGAATTAAAGTTTATTCAAGCTGTTGTAGATCAAGTTGCAGTTGCGATCGCTCAATCAATTCTGCTCAACCAAGTGCGATAGCGAAGCGCTGCTGCAAGCAGATCGCAAGCAAAGCAGGAAGCAAATATCAACCGCGTTACCAAGCTACTTTATACCACTCCTAAAGTTAAATTACAGGCGGCTCTTGATGAAGCAGTTGCGACATTTAATGGTTCTGGTGGTAGACTTTATTTACTTACAGATGAAAATCAAGGAACTGAATTATATACTTCCGGAGAACAGCCAGATTTCTTAGACTTTGAACAAAATCGAGTTGTTGAAGAAAATTACCTGTGGAAGAATTTTTTACACTCAGTAATTGAATCTAGTTCTGATAGTACTGGTTACAAACCTTGGTCAGTACAGTGGATGCGTTCGGTATATAAACTAGGTGATAATGATGAAGTTGTTGAGAATCATCCCCATCTCTGGGCAATTGATGACATTTACCGCGAACCTTTATTCCGCACCTTAGCACCATTTTTTCAATCTACTTCGGTTCGTAGTATTTTAATTATCCCTCTACATTATGGGACTGAAATTGTTGGTTGCCTAAGTATTTTTAGAGACGAAGTAGATACGGAAATTTTATGGGCGGGATGGCATAATCCGGATACTCGCCAATTAATGGCACGTGCTTCTTTTGAAGTATGGCGACAAGAGAAAACGGGGCAGGCTCAACCTTGGACGGAAGAGG
>JBCCSG010000429.1:0-5701 GCA_039200565.1 Cyanobacteria bacterium P01_D01_bin.50
GGTTAACCTCACCATCAGCACCTATTAGTGGTGGTGCAGGAGGCATGGTAACAGCTTGAGCATCTGGTCCTTGTAAATCAAAGACAACGCCTGCGGTAGGTGCTTCCAACTGCCTGAACCCGTTGATTAGTTGATTATCTGTCTCAGGCTCAACATTGCCATTCTTAACTTGAAATTTAGCACCGTGACGCACTTTATCAGTAAACGGATCTATAAAGCCATCATCAATGGCACGACGATATTCGACGAAATCCTGTGCATCTTGAATTAATCCTGTATCAGGGTTATGGGGCAGTCCTTTGGTAAAGGACATAAAGTATTTATCACCAGCATATTTTTGTTCTTCTCCATTGGCTTTATGGTCTGGGTACTGACGGCTTCTTGCAACTTCTGCTGCTTTAAGACGGACATCATAGGATTCCTGTTGACGATCGCTCATTACAATCTCCTTATCAGAAAAAATATCAAAGTTCTTGTGTCAGCTATCTATTGCTATTGACTTCAATCTTCTTAAACGAAAATTCGCAACTTCACAGGAAGTTTATATAGTAAATATTGGCGGAGCAAGTAATTTAAATTACATTTACTTGGGTAAACCTTATAATTGGTGCGTTATCCTCTAAAGGGAGGACTGTTTTATTAAAGTGAAGCAAGTTAGAATTTGGAAGATATTTTGAGCGGTTGGATTCTCTATGGGGATTTAAACCAATAGTAAAAAAAAAGCACCGTATTAAGCTGGGGAATTCCACCCATATTTGGACGGAAGAAAAAGAAGTACCCCTGCCTTCTTCAGAGGCGAAGGAAGTGAGTTAATTGTGAATGGCTAGTACCGCTTGCGTTTGTTAAAAGTATCAAGGTAATAAGTATTATTTTTTCAAGCTTTAACGCTTTGTGAATGGTTGCGCCCTTTCCGCCGCGATGTACTAGATTATTCACAAAACCCGCTTACAGATTTCACGTCCACTACTGGCTTTTCTTCATCTCCAAACATTAAATAAGGTCAATTTTGAGATTCTTACAAAAAACCACAAAATTCGTCAAATTTAATTTCTTATGTATATGATGAGGAAATGTTATGAACGATAACTTACATTTGTCTATATGTTCGAGTAAATGCCAAGTCTGAATGAATAAACTGTTTTCGCCTCTTCCTAGATTTATACCTAAATATTTAGTTTTCTTTTTGATAATACTTCTTATTTGTACTTTTTTGTACCATGTAAAAGTACCTTCTTCTCAGAAAAACATGAGTACTGAAACAAAACTGAACTATCCAGTAAGCCGTAAAGGCGAGCAAATTGATAATTACCACGGTACGGAAGTTGCAGATTATTACCGTTGGTTAGAAAATCCTGATTCTGAGGAAACTAAAACTTGGGTAGAAGCGCAAAACAAAGTTACTTTTGGTTTTCTTGAGAAAATCCCGGCGAGGGAGGATATTAAAAAACGTTTGACGAAATTATGGGATTATGAAAAATACGGCGTTCCTTTTCAAGAGGGGAGTCGTTATTTTTATTTTAAGAATGATGGCTTACAAAATCAAAGCGTTTTATATACTCTGAAAAATCTTGAAGATAAACCAACAGTTTTACTAGATCCGAATAAACTATCAGAAGATGGAACAGTTGCACTTTCGGGTATATCTATTAGCGATGACGGTCAATATTTAGCTTATGGTATATCAATTGCTGGTTCTGACTGGCAAGAATGGAAGGTCAGAAATATTGAAACTGGTGAAGATTTAAAAGACCATTTAAAGTGGATTAAATTTTCTGGTACTTCTTGGACAAATGATAGCAAAGGATTTTTCTACAGTCGCTACGATGAACCAAATGAAGAAACTAAGTTAGAAGACGTTAATTACTATCAAAAGTTATATTATCACCAGTTCGGTACGCCTCAATCAGAAGATACTTTAATTTACGAACGTTCCGATGAGAAAGAATGGGGATTTAATGGTAGTGTTACTGAAGATGGAAACTATTTAATTATTTCGGTTTGGTTAGGAACTGATTCTAAAAACTTAGTTTTTTACAAGGATTTAACTAATCTACAGAGTGAAGTTATTGAATTAATCAATAAATTTGAATCAGCTTATAGCTTTATTGATAACGATGAAAATATTTTTTATTTTCAGACAGATTTAGATGCACCAAGAGGCAGGGTTATCGCTATTGATACTAAAAAACCGGAATCTAAATATTGGCAAGAAATAATCTCTCAAACTCCAGAAACTTTAGAAAGTGTTGGCACTATTAACAATCAATTTGTTGCCGAATATCTCAAAGATGCTCGCAGCCAAGTCAAAATTTATGACTTCAAAGGTAATTTAGTTAGAGAAGTTGAATTACCTGGTATCGGTTCAGTTGGTGGTTTTAATGGCAAACGAAGCGACACCGAAACATTTTATGTATTTACCAGCTTTACAACACCGGGAACTATCTACCGCTACGATATGGTAACAGGTAAAAGTACAGTCTTTCGCGAACCAAAAGTAGATTTTAACGCTGATGATTACGAAACAAAACAAATTTTTTATAAAAGTAAAGACGGTACCCAAGTACCAATGTTTATTACCCATAAGAAGGGAATTAAACTAGATGGTAATAATCCCACATACCTTTACGGTTACGGCGGTTTCAATATCTCCTTAACACCAACTTTCTCAGTTAGCAACTTGGTATGGATGGAAATGGGTGGAGTTTATGCCATACCTAATATACGTGGCGGTGGCGAATATGGTGAAGAATGGCATCAAGCAGGAATCAAAGATAAAAAACAAAACGTCTTTGATGACTTTATTGCCGCAGCAGAATGGTTAATAGACAACCGTTATACAAAATCGGAAAAGTTGGCGATCGCTGGTGGTAGCAATGGTGGATTGTTAGTTGGTGCTTGCATGACACAGCGTCCAGATTTATTCGGTGCAGCCTTACCAGCAGTTGGTGTTTTAGATATGTTGCGCTTCCATAAATTTACCATTGGCTGGGCATGGGTTCCTGAATATGGTTCCTCAGAAAACCCCGAAGAATTTAAAACCCTTTATGCTTATTCACCTTTGCATAACTTGAAATCGGGAACGAGTTATCCAGCAACTTTGATCACAACAGCGGATCATGATGATCGCGTAGTACCTGCTCATAGTTTTAAATTCGCCGCAGCATTGCAAGCTGCACACGATGGAGAAGTACCAGTATTAATAAGAATTGAAACAAAAGCTGGACATGGTGCCGGTAAACCCACATCAAAAATTATTGAAGAAGCAGCCGATAAATGGGCTTTTTTAGTTAAGACTTTGGGAGTCGAAGAAATAGGATTTTAGATTTAAGTTTACTTCGTAGTCGCCCTGTCTTCGCTTAAATTGGGTAACTCATATCTCGCGGCTGTGTCATTTAACATTTAAAGCCGTCTTGAAATTAATTTCAGGGCGGTTTTCATGCAATCTATATTTAAAGTAATTTTTAATACACACTCGATCAGTTAACTACAATACATTTTTGTGAAATGGGCACCCTTGCCTGTCCTAATTCCAACAATTTTTTTTGTATTGCCTTCAAATGAAAATCGCTATATATTCACCCTACCGTTAAAACAATGCCGACGGATTTAATCTTAATACATAAGTTATCTCTAAATTATTATACAAAAAATAAAAATATATGGTGAAAATCTTATCGGTAGGATAAACTTAATGAGTATTTAATATAACTTTAAGTAAGTGCTATCACGCAATATAAGACAACAACGATTAATACCCTATCGAGTTCGCGGGGTTATGCTCGCCGGTGTGGTTTGTGTTTTCACTGTTTGGGCAACTCCATCCCGAGCACAGGAAGCGAAAGTTGAAGAGGCTGCTGTTGAAAAAATTCAGTCAGCAACCAGTGGGAAACCGAAAATCGCAATTACTACGGAAGATCCAACAATACCCATAGATGAGTTGAAATTGCTAGTTAAGCCCCTCACCCTCGAAGAATTACAAAATGAATCTGAGGGTTGGCTACAGTTACTCAAAGAAAAAGTTAAGCAAATTAGCGATGCTGAAATAGCAATTAAGCGTCAAAATCGCAGTATCAACAAACAAGAAGAAGCAGCTGATGCATTAGAGTCAGCAAAGGTTGCTCTCAAAGACGCAGAATCAGCAAAAGCTGGTGCGAATCCAGGCTCGCCAGAATACGAAGAAGCAACAAAAAAGGTTGAAGAAGCCAAGGAAAATTTGAAAAAAGCTGAATCAGCAATTGAAGAAGCAACAGAAACTAAAAAGGAACTGGAAAAGGATGAAGCTTTAAGCGACGCTCTGGAAAAGGATAAGGAAACAGGGAGACTCGAACAGGCAAAACAAACCCTAGAGAAAGCCAAGCAAGAGCGAGAAAAGTTAGCTGCTGGCTCTGTTGCATACGACGAGGCTACTAAAAAAATTGACATTCTAGATGAGGCTATCAAAACTTTTGAATCAGCCCAAGAAGCTCAAAAAAATGCACCCCAAGATTCACCAGAATATGAAGAAGCAACCCAACAACTAGAAGCAGCAGAAGAATCTCTTAACAAAGCACGTTCAGCTATTGAGGGGATTAATAAAACTGAAGCTCAATCTTCTCAAAAACTCGACAAAGTTGCAAATGTTGTAGGAGAAACCGAAATTTCCACTAGTAGCGACACTAAAATTGCTGGCCCAGTCGATGTTGTGGATGAAAAACAGAATCTCAATCAAAAAGGCAAGCAACTGGAGAAAGCAGCACAACAGTTGGAAAAAAATGCTGAAGTTGATTCCAAATTGAAGAATCAACTGGTTGTCAATGTTACTGAAGCTCAATCAGAAAGAACAGCCATAGTTGATCGCTTTAAAGTCGTTTTAGATGAACTCGAACTTAAAGGAGGCGATCCTAAATCTTACAAACAGTATATTGATGCCATTAATACCGTCCAACTAGATTTCCAAGATACTGAAGGTCTTGGGGTTCGATTGATTAGTTGGTTACAATCGGGAGAAGGTGGCTTGCGCTGGGCTGGTAATCTCGCTAAGTTCGTGGGTATTGTGATTGCCTCGATTATCGTTTCTCAAGCTCTCGCTATTTTCCTCAAGCGTTTTCTGGTCAAATTTGACAATGTATCTGGACTTATGCGCGAGTTTACCATCATCCTTGTCAAGCGTGGTGGAGTTGTAGTTGGTTTTATGCTGGCACTAACAGCATTGGAAGTCAGCCTCGGTCCAATTATAGCGCTGCTTGGGGGTGCGAGTTTCGTCTTGGCGTTTGCCCTACAAAGTAACCTTGGCAACCTTGCCAGTGGCTTAATGATGATGCTTTATAAGCCTTTCGATGTTGGCGACGAGGTCAAAATAAATGGTATTTGGGGTAATGTAGATTCCATTACTCTGGCCAATACTAAAATTAAAGGCTGGCAAGGTCAGATTTTTAGTATTCCCAACAATGTGGTTTGGGGTGGTATGATTGAAACCCTTACTCAGGGCAAAACTCGAGGAGTTAGCCTTTTGCTAAGGATTCCTTTGCAGGAAGACTTGGAGCGGGTTCATAATTTGATCGTAGAAATTATGAAATCTCACCCCAAAGTTCTTCAAGATCCAGCTCCGTCAAGTTTTGTCTGGCAAATTGAAGAATACTACATTAGTGTTTATGTTAGCGCTTGGGCAACAAAAGAAGACTTTTGGGGAGTTCATGCAGATGCAGTCCGCATGATTCAGGAA
>JBCCSG010000430.1:0-5658 GCA_039200565.1 Cyanobacteria bacterium P01_D01_bin.50
AGAACCACAATTATTCCCTAGAGATTTGTCTCAAAAATCTTCTAATTTCACGTTTCCAACCACTTGGAACATAAAAAGAGAAAGTGGTTGTGGATGTCGCAAAGCTTCCATAACCAGTATTTCTATTAAAATCAAAAGACTCAACTAATGGTTCCTGTGAGGCTCCAGCACAAATATCGGTAGGACCAGTACATGTAACTTTTACATGCTCAAAACTTATCCTACTTGAGTTTTTTCCATTCCATTTTATAGCACCTGAATAAGTGATTTTAAACTCTTCCTGGGTTCCTGAATTTAATGTAATAGTGTAAGGCTCATCAAAAGTTAAAAAGAAAGCTCTCTTGTTAATGTCAATCACTCCAGTAATTTTGGGAGAAACCGGTTCTAAAGGATTAGATACAGAATTTGTAATCACTGATTCAACATTACCCTTTACAGGTAGCACTCTTACAGGTTGAGCTTTCACACTAGAAAATGGTAAAAGCTGGAGTGTAAACAGAGTGGTAAACAGAATTTTCTTCATCTTCATAACGCCGGAATATTTAGTACAATACTTAATTGTTTTGAGGACTTAATTTACTAGTGCCAGACTAGATTTATGTGTGATGTTGCAATACAAAATAAGCTGCAAAATGTGGGTTTAAAGAAATGGAGCTAATTTTAAGTTGGTTTACTCTTTTTTTTGTTAGCTATGAATAACTCCTTGAAAAAGTCCACATAACCATCTGCAAAATCTTCAGAATTAATATCATTTATTCTCAAATTTTCAAAACATGATTGAGCAAATTTATTGAGGCTTTGAGGACCACAAATAAAGCATTTAGCGTTAGTATTGGAAGCCATAAAGTTTACAATATCTTCCTTTTGTAGACGATTTTTACCACTAATAAAATTTTTAACCGTAAGATTACCAAAAGCCTTACCGAGTTGATTGAGATGATTCGCAAATATTATCGAATCTTCAGATTTATTACAGTAGTACAGAGTTATTTTACTTTTGGGTTCCTTGTAGAGAATTGTTTTAATCATAGAGTAAAGGGGTGTTATACCACTTCCTCCAGCAATCATTAGATAGCTGTTCTCCGATAGGGGATTAGGCTCTATAAAAAAGTCTCCCGCTGGTAACAACGCACCTATAGTATCTCCAATCTTGGCTGTTTCAAAAAAGTGATGAGAAACTATTCCGTTTAATTTCACTGTAATTCTCAGGAACTTATCTTCGGTTGGTGAACTACTTAACGAAAAACATCTATCATAATTTTTACCATTTATTTTGACTCTAATATTCAAATACTGACCCGCATAATAATCATAAAAATCAGGATTTTTGGGTTCAAAATATACAGAGCAACAGTCAGGAGTTTCACGTGTTATTCCAGTAATCTTAAGAGGTTGGTATTTTGTGTTATCCCTAACAATCACATTTTTTCGCTGATGAATTTTGTGAAAAAGAATATTGGTTTCTTTTAGTTCAGTACCAAACATCATATCCCAGATTCTTAGTTGTAAGCCATAATTACCGTTATATTTTGTATGATGCAAATTATGATTCGTACTAGTAACTAACAAATTCAGAGGAAATACTCTACTAAAGAATTTCGGATAGAACTCATAGCCTAGATGAGATTTGATATTATTAAATGTTCCAAGACCTTGATTAATAGCAAGCGCGACAGTAGGAATAGGGAATATTAATAGTATTGGAATAATCCAAACAGTCAATAACAAAGACTCTAATAGATGAAAAGAGTTGGAGGAGAAAGGATTAACATCTAGACTTTGATGATGCACAGCGTGAATGTATTTATAAATTTTAGGGTGGTGTAAAAACCTATGAGCCCCATAAAACCAAGCATCACCAACGAGAAAAATTAAGAAAAATGCGAAAATTGCGTAGGTTATTCCGTATTTATTTACATCGTTATAAATATCGATGTTTCCATTTTGTTGCATCATCATTACAAAAGAAGTCAATGCAACACTTGATAATATAGCTAAAAGTGAATTCTTTATTTCATCTGAGATTTGACCAAACCCTGCTCTTTTAGATAATTGAATTCTTCTTTTGCTTAACGGTTTTGCAAAGATATGAGCAAATATAATATAAACAATACCTAGAATTAAGAATGTTGATAATAATGATGTGACATAGCTTTGGATAAAGCTGATTATCATGTCTGTCATACTTCCTCTATTTTAATTGTTGTAAATAACTAAAGAACTCTTCACTGTGTTTTTTGGGGAAAAAATTATTATTTGCTTCAAAAAGTATTTTTGTAGACTTAATCAAAACATCCCATCCATTTTCAGTAATGTTTAGGGATTTCGATCTGGAGTCAGTCCCAATCTGTCGAGTTATGAATTCTTTTTTCTCAAGTTTTTTCAGAATTTTTGATACACTCATAGGCGCAACTCCTGTAAAGTTGGCAATATCTACTTGAGTTACTTCTTCTTGTTGATTAAGAAGTATAGATATTGATATCAACTGAAAAATTTCTGATTGGGTTATGTTATATGCTTCTAGTTGTGAATTAACATATTTTTCCCAATTATTAGCTTTTTGCCAGAATAAAAACCCTGTGAACTCTCTTGGATCTGGAAAATCTTGCGGTATTGATACATTCATAACCATAAAAATTTTGTCGCCATGTTTATAATAAACTAGTTTACTAAAATTGCAAATTTTTTTATTCAGAATGATACAAATACAGAATTTACGCAATTTTTACAATACTTACAGCATATTTCATCTTGATGAGGTACATAATAAACGGGGAGGATGCCCGTAAAATAAGAGTTTAAGCTAAGCGCACCCATTAAATGGGTGGGAGTGTTGAGAGCTAGTTGATAACTGCTAAGTGGGTATGCACAATGATTTGGTCATTGCCTTAGCCGCAGCAAAGCTGAACGCGTAGAGTCTCCAAAGGAGATACGACAGCGAAGCATTCAGCGAAATTGTGGATCATCGCAAGTTGTTGGGATTGATTCGTTTCACGTAGTGACCGTCGCTTCGGACAAATATATAATTAATTTTGCCTAAGTACTTACTGGTTCTCATTGGCATTTTGAAATTCATCATTAGAAATTAAAAAATTGATTAATAGAATTATTTTAAGTAATGCATTACAAATTTTATTATTTAAACTAGTTTCTATCTAAAAGTAATGCATTACCATATTACGATAATGATTTTCATTGTCTGGGAGAATAAAGATGACTGCTCAAACACTAGATACAGTCCCCGTAACCGTTCTAACTGGTTATTTAGGAGCGGGAAAAACAACTTTACTCAACCGGATTCTCACCCACGAGCATGGTAAGAAAGTGGCGGTGATAGTCAATGAATTTGGGGAAGTCGGAATTGATAATCAATTGGTTATCGATGCTGATGAAGAAATCTTTGAAATGAATAATGGCTGCATTTGTTGTACGGTACGTGGTGATTTGATTCGCATCATTGCTAATTTAATGAAGCGGCGTGATAAATTTGACCATTTAGTAATTGAAACTACTGGACTCGCAGACCCAGCACCTGTAATTCAGACTTTCTTTGTAGATGAAGATATGCAGGAAAAATTGAATTTAGATGCTGTAGTAACGGTAGTTGATGCCAAGCATATTTGGCAACATTGGGATGCAGATGAAGCTCAAGAACAAATTGCTTTTGCTGATGTAATTTTACTTAATAAAACAGATTTAGTAACCCCAGAACAACTTGAAGAATTAGAAAATAGAATACGGGGAATGAATGCAATGGCAAAAATCTACCGTACTCGCAATTCT
The DNA here is from genome assembly GCA_039200565.1 of Cyanobacteria bacterium P01_D01_bin.50. Classification (GTDB taxonomy): domain Bacteria; phylum Cyanobacteriota; class Cyanobacteriia; order Cyanobacteriales; family Nostocaceae; genus Rivularia. The sequence goes on from JBCCSG010000430.1 coordinate 3,784, forward strand.
GAGTTAGAAATGGATGCGCTTTTAGGGGTGAAAGCTTTTGATTTAGATAGAGCTTTGGAAGTTGACCCAGATTTTTTAGGTGAAGATGCTCACGAACATGATGAAAGTGTTTATTCCATAGCTTTGGTGGAAAAAGGTGAATTAGACGGGATTAAATTAAATCAATGGTTAAGTAATTTATTACAAACCAAAGGACCCGATATTTTCCGAATGAAAGGTATTTTAAATATTGCTGGAGAAGATGAGAGGTTTGTTTTTCAAGGAGTACATATGTTATTAGATGGAAAACCAGACCGTTTATGGAAAGAAGGCGAACAACGTAAAAATGAACTGGTGTTTATTGGTCGCAATTTAGATGAAAATCAGTTGAAGAAAGATTTTCTAGCTTGTATGGCTTAATTTCGATTAATAGCTACTGATGTATACCTTAAAACTTCACCACGGCACTTGCATATCCAGGGAACCTGGTGTAGTCCGCCGAGGGTTGAAAACCCTCGTCTAATAGCCCAAGTCCTATAAATCTGAAATCTTGCACCATTCTCAACAACCGCCTTGGAATAAATTCCCAGGCTGATACACGAAGTCTTCTAAAGAAGACTGGGTAAAGCTTTCAGTACGTTTTAACGTACTTTGTATATTAGCCTTGAAATTAATTTCTCTGTTCGATGCGCCTCCGGCTTACAAGGCGGGAATTGGGGTTTAACGACAATGGTGCAAGATTTGAGATACATAGGACTAATTAATCAGTCCTATTTATAGGACTTGTGCTATTAGACTGGGACTTACAGTCCCAGGCGGGCTTAATAAATGCTATATTCCGCCATTTTATTTGTTCTAAATTCTTACTTCGTAAAGGTACAAATGAGAACTATTAAATCTACCGACTTTGATTTAAATTGGAATAATACACTTTCTGATTATATAACTGTTGTCAATTGGTCGCCTGATGGTAGTACTTTAGCAATGAGTTCTGCTGCTGGAGAAGTAAAAGTTTTTGTAGAAAACGAATTAATAACTTTGCAGGAAGTTACTAATACTTCCATTGATGGATTAGCTTTTTCTACTGATGGAAAGTTTTTAGCAGTTGGCGGACAAGATGGTAAAGTAAAAATTTGGAATACTTCTAATTATCAACTATTTGCCCATTCGATAGTGATGTCTGATACGCAATTGGAATACCTGGGTCAAGGCTACGTTTCGCCCACAAAACTACTGCTTTCCAAGTTTTATCTGGTCTATATTGATTTAAATAAACAAATGCTTCGGTAATTAATCGACAGTATAAATCATCGTCATTCTGATATTGTACTATGCCTCATTCTTCGGCACGCTTCGCTAACGACGAAATAAATTGGGTCTTGAGGGTATTCGGGTTTGGGTAGGAATAAACCATCAATCCGTCGTGCAAGTTCTTTTATCTCCACAGAGGAAAATTCATAGTGTAAAGCTTGGGTGAGAGAAAGTTGGCCGTATTTCAAATAATACGCTGGGGAGATTTTGTAGCAGCGTGTAGAAGATTGTATCTGTTTTCATCCATTAAAATTTTTGAATGATTGGTAGAGCATATGTATTATACAGTAATGTTTCTACTAATTGTGATGACGAGCGATTGATATCAGGTTCGCTTAATTACTCATAAATAAAAATATGTTTGTAGTTGCGCCGTCTTCGCTCCTCTCTTTGTGTTCAGCGAAGACAGCGCAACTACGAGCCTTTATAGCTGTTGATGATAATGGTTTATTTTTGTTACTACCCAAAGGGGCCTTCACATCAAACCAATATTTTGCGTTATGATGATAACGATTCTCATTCTAATTGCATATGGTCAGTTCATTATCTCAATCTCAGGAAGGCTTGCAAGAAAAGGATGCCCAA
>JBCCSG010000431.1:0-5658 GCA_039200565.1 Cyanobacteria bacterium P01_D01_bin.50
AATAACCCCTTACATTGGCAACCAAATATTCCCGGTTTAGAACAAATACGTTTTTCCAGCTTAGGTTTAGAACAATTAGAATTACCTCGTGCTGGCGAGCCTGATATTACCCAACGCATTCGCTTACAGCAAAGACTTGAAAGTTCACCCCTAGGTAAAGCACTACTCGATGCTGCGATCGCTCTTAAACTCATCTTACAACACCAAGAATTTTTCACTATCGAACTAGCAGATCAAAGATGGGAATTGCAGCGACGAGACTTAGAAAGTCAAGTATTTGTGCCCTTCGTGCGCCGTATCAACCGCGAATTAAATAAACTATTAGTAACCCGCGGTATACCAACAGAAGCCATCAATCAAATTATTCTTAGCGGTGGTGTTTCATCTATAGCCGCCATTAGTCGTTGGTTGCGCCAAAAACTTCCCAGCGCCAAAATTATTCAAGAAAAATATCTCGGCGAAAATGGTACTCCTGCTTGCTCGCGCGTTGCAACCGGATTATGCGTGCTACCACTGCATCCTCTCGTCTTAGAAATACCCAGACAGCAATACACCGACTACTTTTTATTTACTGAATTACTACGACTCATACCAGAAAACGCCTTATCCTTCGGTGAAGTAATTCAACTATTTGAAGCACGCGGTATCAACACTCGCACTTGTCAGGAGCGTTTGTTAGCCTTTCTAGAAGGTGAAATACCTCCGGGTTTAGTACCCAATAACCAAGATATCCAATGGCTTAACCAAACTTCCGTAGAAAACTTCAACTATAAAGCGATCCTTGCATCACCACTATTCGATAAACAAGGAAGTCTTTCCTACCGTCCCAATCTGCAACAATTACAATATTTACGCAATTACCTTGACGCAATCCAAACCAGTGCTCATCAGTCCCTAGAAGAGCCTTACATTGTTAACTTCGCTGTTGGAGTCACACAGTAGGAGACGGGTTACAATTTCCATCAGATCTCCCTCCATTTTTCGGAAATTGTAACCCCCATTTTTTATAGAGAAATCCTCACTATTTGAGATTTTTCCATAATTGAAAATAGTGGTTTGTCCCATAAAATATCATGGGTGTAGAGACGTAGCAGTGCGGAAGTCTCCCGACGTTTGAAAGAAAACGAACCCGTCAAAACGGCTGGGAAAGAACACTAGTACTCCACTCTTATTACTTTGCGGGGTTAATTGTAAGAAAAAAGTTATTTTTCCCCCTGCTCTCCGGAGCAGGGGCTTGAAACCATTTATAATCCAAAATCTAAAATTTTTTTGGTCAAAGTCCCCCAATTCAGAAAATTTTGGTGATATAAACAACTTATTGATAACTTTTGAGATATCATCAACCTTTGAAGTATCAATATTTACGCAATTTCACAAAAATACATAAATTTTAAAAAACCAAAATGCTATTAGAAGATTGTGTAAACTTTCCAGATTTACTTAGACTTACGCAATTAAGTTGTCTATATTAGCACTTGTAAGTACTGCAAATCTGTATTATTACTTATACATGGCTATCAACGTTGCTTCTCAACCAAAAAGTGCTGTTACACAAGACTTGGTTTTACTAAGTCCCCCTGACTCATTTAGTTTAACCAAAGAGTCTTCTCATCCTTCCCAAACAAGCATTGCTAAAAGATTGATTGACATTATAGGGGCAACAATCGGATTAATAATCACCGCTGCGATCGCGATTCCGGTTACAATAGCAACCTTATTAGATAACCCAGGTCCAATATTTTACAGCCAAATTCGCTGTGGTGACAACGGTAAAACCTTCCGTATGTGGAAATTTCGTTCCATGATTGTTGGTGCCGATAAACTCAAGCACTTGGTAAAAAATGAAGCTAACGGTCATATATTTAAATGTGTAGAAGATCCCCGTATTACCCGAGTTGGTAAATTTTTACGCCGTACTAGTTTGGATGAACTACCTCAATTTTGGAACGTACTTAAAGGAGACATGAGTTTGGTGGGAACTCGTCCACCCACTCCTGATGAAGTAATGCAATATCTACCGCACCATTGGGAAAGGCTACGAGTCAAACCCGGTATTACTGGAGAATGGCAAGCCAATGGTCGTTCCAGTATCAAAGATTTTGAGGATATAGTCAAAATGGATGTAGACTACCAGCATAAGTGGTCTGTACCTTACGATTTATTTCTGATTTCTAAGACGGTTTGGACAGTACTGAATAAAAAAGGCGCTTGTTAGAGTAATGTTTTTTATTTGTGCTCTTAACATAACAATTATCGTAAGTACTAAGGAAATCGAAACAGCAAATAGCCTCTAGCAAAAATTATCAGTGTTGTTCCAGTTTTGTATTATTTATATACGCTTACAGCATCGAGTCCGGTTAATTATTTACTATATTACCTATTACCCAGCCCCCTATTTTTATCATATATTGGTGAAAATTAGAGGATAAAATTTGTACTGTAAGTAGGTCGGCGTTGAAAATAGTAATTAGAAATAGTGAATAGTGAATGGTGAATAGTGAGTAGAAACAAGGCTTTGGGCTAAATTTACATTCTGTAATATATTTTGGTTTATTTGTGCCGACTTACTTATTAAACTGAGCGCTTAATTGGAATTTCGATCCGAAATGCGCTACCTTCACCAACTTGGGAATCACATTCAAATTTACCTTCGTGCTTATCAACTATAATTTGATAGCTGATAGATAAACCCAAACCAATACCTTTTCCAGGCTCTTTAGTAGTGAAAAATGGATCAAAAATTCTAGAGAGGATTTCCGAGGGAATTCCACAACCATTATCGGAAATAAAAATTGAAATATATTTTTCATTTACTAATTCTGTAATAATCCGAATTTGTGGATTGTCTTGACTTTCATGATTATTAAACTTTATTTCTAATGCATCGATCGCATTACCCAGGATATTCATAAATACTTGATTGAGTTGTGCAGCATAACATTCTACTTGTGGTAATTTTCCGTATTCCTTAACTACTTCGATTTCAGAACAATTGGAATTTTCGTTGATTTTATGTTGCAAAATCATAATGGTACTTTCAATGCCTTCATGAATATCAACAGGTTTCATTTCGGCTTCGTCAAGACGGGAGAAAGTGCGTAAAGAAAGTATCAAAGAACTAATTCTTTCTGCACCGATTTTCATTGAATCAAGTATTCTGGGAAAATCTTCCAAAATATAGTTCAAATCTATGGTTGTAGCTTGTTCTTGAATGTGTGATTCTGGGTGGGGATAGGCATTACGGTAAAGATCGAGTATTCCCGATAAATCTTTCACATAATCATCAATATGAGAGAGATTGCCATAAATAAAGTTAACCGGGTTATTAATTTCATGAGCAATTCCAGCAACTAATTGTCCCAAACCAGCCATTTTTTCACTTTGAATTAACTGAGTTTGAGTATTTTGCAACTCTTTTAATGTTTGTGCAAGTTTCTCTTTTTGGCGTTGAGTTTGTTCGAGTAATTCTGCTTGCTGCAATCCAACTCCCAACTGAGTTGCAATTTGTATGAGTAAATCAACTTCATTTCTTTGCCAATCGCGGGTTTCGCTATTTTGATAAGCTGCGAGCATTCCCCAGAGTTTAGCACCTTTGAAAACAGGTATGATTATATAAGCTTTAGCCTGCATTTTTTCGAGAAGCGAAATATTGTAAGTAGAATCACAATCACCCGCCTCATAAATATTATTAACAACTAGAACATTAACCTGAGTGTCAGCTTCTCCTTGATAGTTTTGTAAATAATCATCTACAATTACAGGCACTAATTCCCCTACGGGATACCAACCATCAGCTACCGACTCCGCGACACATTCCCCGCTTTCATCTTTCCAAAAGCGGTAAATTGCCACTCTATCGACTTCCAATAGTCGGCGAATTTCTTGGGTAGTGGTATTAAAGATTGTGTTCAAATCCAGAGATTCGCGGATTTTCTGAACTGTTGCCGCCAAAGCTTTTTCCCTTTCTGTTGCTTTGCGCTCTCTTTCGGCTGCCTTGGATAGTTTCTCTGCTTGCTGTTTTACCTGCACCAAAACTGTCGTCTGCTGCAATGCTACCCCTAATTGCACGCCTACTTGTGCGAGTAAATTTATTTCTTCATCTTCCCAATAACGGGGTTGGGAATTTTGATAAGCTACCAACAATCCCCAAAGTTTATCTCCGAGGTTAATTGGTACAAAAACTTCATTGCGGGGATATTTTCCAGCTTTGGTTGCTTGTAATAATAAAGGTTCGTTGACTGGTTGGGGATTAGTCAATGGTGCCCAACCATCAACTATTGAATCAGCGACGAATTCTCCACTACCATCGCTGTAAAAACGATAGATTGCCACTCTTTCAACTTCTAGTAACTGACGTACTTCTTTAGTTGTCGTTCTAAAAATACTCTCAATATCGAGAGTTTGCCGGATTTTATCAACTGTAGTCGCTAATGCTCTTTGTCTGTGTGCAGCTTTGGCTAATTCTTCAGCTTGCTTCTGAGTTTTTTGTAAGAATTCCGCTTGCTGTAGAGCTACTCCCAACTGGGTACCGATTTGGGTGAGAAAGAAAACTTCATCTTTATGCCATATACGACAAGCAGAATTTTGATAAACAGCAAGTAAACCCCAAAGTTTATCGTTCAAATAAATTGCAACAATTATGTAAGCTTTCGCTTGGTAATTTTCTAATAAATTAATGTAGCACTCGTCAAAGCCTGCATTATAAATATCATTACAAACTCGATAAACCTTCCCCTTACTAAAATCACCTCCCTGGGTGTCTTGAAGATAAGTATCAACTACCGGAGACACAGATAAATCTTTGACACTGCATTCGTTGATATTTTCTACCAATTCTGGTCGATTTTTCTGTTCCTCAATTAAGGAAGTCCAACTTTCGGTTACCGATTCAGAAACAAATTTACCGCTCCAATCATCATTAAAGCGATAAATAACTACCCTATCGACATTAATTAGTTTTCTAACTTCCGAAGTTGTGTTGCGAAAAATAACTTCTAAATCTAAAGACTGACGAATTTTTTCTACAGTTGCTGCGATCGCTTTTTGCCATTCTGCAACTTTTGCTCTTTCAACAGCTTGGCTCAGCTGTGCCGATTGAGCTTTTACCTGTTCGAGATAATCTGCTTGTTGCAGGGCAACTCCTAAATGCTCCGAGATTTGCTGTACAAATTCGATTTCTGCTGTTTCCCACTGTCGAGGAGCATCACACTGATGAATACACAGCAATCCCCATAAATCTTCACCTTTCATCAAAGGCGCGATTATATTAGCCCGTACTTGAAATTTTTCCAAGATTTGCAGGCGCGAGCTATTAATATCAGCAGCATGAATATCAGCTACAGCCCGAATTTTACCTTCTTTATATTGCTCGGCAAATTCCTTACCAAAACAATTAGCGCGAATTTTAGTTCTGATTAACGAAACCCAATCCGAGCCAATTTCCTCGTGAATAAATTCTCCTTCCCAATCTTGTTCGGGATAAAAACGAAATACCCCAACTCTATCAGTATTAAGTAACCGACGAACTTCTGTAACTGTGGTTTTAAAAGTAGTATCTAAATCTAAAGACTTACGGATGCGGGAAACTACTCCGTTCAAAGCTCTCTGTAGTTCGACTTGATACTGTGCTTGGCGGAGTAAATTGGTATGTTGTAAAGC
>JBCCSG010000432.1:0-5652 GCA_039200565.1 Cyanobacteria bacterium P01_D01_bin.50
CGATCGAGAACCCGCAATTTGGCGTAAAGTTAATGGTAGAGCTATTGTCGCATTACCTTTAATTACTCACGAACAATGGCAGCAAAGAGGTTTTCACGAATTACCCCATTGTCCTAAAATTATTTTTCAAGACCAGTTAAGTAAAGCTGCTTTACTCGAAAACATCCAACAAACTTCTCCCATAGTTCCTGGAGAGAACTTAGAGGATAAAGATTGGGAATTACTACTTTCAGTAATTGGTGGAACTCCCGTACTTCGCAAACCGGAGCGTAACATCACTACCACTGGTAAAACCCGCGCTAGTGTCATGGATGCTTTGCGTCAAAGGCTTTACGAAATCGATTTACAACAAGAACATATAGGTAAAGAAATACCCCCAGGTCCTCAGCGTATTCGCGGAATTGCAGGTTCTGGTAAAACAGTGCTGCTGTGTCAAAAAGCAGCGCACATGCATTTAAAACACCCCGATTGGGATATTGCTTTGGTATTTTTCACCCGCTCCTTATACGATCTAATGATTGGATTATTAGACCAATGGATGCGTCGTTTTAGTGGTGGTGAATTACACTACGATCCCAATACTAACTTAAAGTTGCGCGTACTTCATGCTTGGGGTGCAAGGGAACAACCGGGTTTATATGGGACAATTTGCGAACACCACGGTAAAAGACGCGGTACAGTTACAGATACTAAAGAAAGACAACCACAACGAGGTTTAGCAGAGTTATGCAAGCGGTTACAGGAAGAAATAACAATTGAACCGATGTTTGATGCTATCTTGATTGATGAAGGCCAAGATTTAGTTGCTGACGAAAATTTAAAATATCAAGATAAACAAGCAATTTACTGGTTAGCTTATCAAGCTTTACGACCCGCAAGCGAGGAAACACCAGAAGAAAAGCGTTTAATTTGGGCTTACGATGAAGCACAAAGCCTTGATAGTTTAGTTGTACCAAAAGCTAAAGAAATATTTGGCGAAGAATTAAGCAACCTTCTCAACAAACAGCCACAATACCCCGGCGGAATCAAACGCTCGGAAGTGATGCGCCACTGTTACCGCACTCCAGGACCAATTTTAACAGCAGCTCACGCCATTGGCATGGGTTTGCTCCGTGAGTCAGGAATGCTTTCCGGTATTACCAATAAAAAAGATTGGGATAGAATCGGTTACGAAGTTCAAGGAGACTTTCGCCGCGTCGGTAAACCAATTACAATTAAGCGATCGCCACAATTTTCTCCCAACCCAATTCCCCAGCTTTGGGGAGAATCAGTACTCAAATTTCAAACATATAATTCTCGTCAAGAAGAATTAACGGCTTTAGCTGAGAACATCATGCACAATATCGTTAATGATGGTCTTAATCCCAGTCGCGATCTTTTAATATTAGTTTTAGGATCTACGAACGAAGCGATAGAGCTAGAACGAGAAGTTGCTGATTTTTTAATTGACCAAAATATTGACGTTTATATTCCCACTGCTAAAATATTAAACGATTTGTATCCAGAATATCCCAATAATGACCCCGATAAATTCTGGCATGACGATGGCATTACAGTGTCTCGTATCAACCGCGCTAAAGGACATGAAGCTGATATGGTTTATGTAATTGGTTTTGATAAAGTGGCTCGCAACGAGAATGATGTGAATCATCGCAACCAATTGTTTGTTGCTTTAACTAGGGCACGTGGTTGGGCTAGTTTAAGCGGTGTAGGGAATTATTCCATGTACTCGGAAATGCAACGAGTAATCACCAGCGGCGATACTTTTACCTTTACATACAAACGTCCACCAAAGCGCGATATTGGAGATGGGGAGGATATTTAGAAATTTGTGAGTTAAACTAAGAAAAATGCTAAGGGGGCGGGGTTAAACCGCCCTCTTTAGCAGAGGAACGCTAATGTGTAAAGTATCATGATATTTCAGGAGAATGCGTCCGCATTATTCCTGAAATATCTCAAAACTGGTTTTATAACTATCCGTGGTTATACAGTCAAAGCCTTTAATTTACTTGGATTACTTGGGTTGTGGGGGCTTTAGTCTGCTTTTCTTCACTAATCCTATACTAGTTTAATTCGATTATTGCTATCTATCCTTTGGTAGATTTTTATCGAAACAAAAAGATAACTAGACGGTAAGTATTTGGATTACTATAAATAAGTTAATAATTAATCAGATTCAATATGTGAAGACGGAAAGATTTATCCAATTTTCCGCTACATTCCCTTATTTTTCTACCACTTCAACCAAGTCTTCTGCGATCAGCCCAAAGGGCACGTGAAGAGCGATCGCATTGCTTGGCACGGACTATTTTTTGAATCGCGCTAAAGTCAATGCTCTTCATTTCCCGAAAGCGAATATAAGGTCTGAGTACAGTATAAATTAACCCAGAACGCTCAGTTACTAATCAAACAACCCATATTAATTTGATTAACTTTCTGCTTAATAATTGGCTTGTTAAAAAAAATTAATTCAAGAAGATTACTCTTCTACCACTTCAACTAGCTCTTCAATCATTACATCAAACGCACGAGCTAATTTTTGAATAGCGGTAAAATCAACAGTTGCCAATCCAGGAGAGCGAGCGTAAGTTCTCAAAGTGCTATAAACCACGCCAGAGCGATCAGAAACTTCTTTTATCGTCCACCCTTTCTCAGCAGCAAGCTCTCTAACTTTTAACTTAATTATTCCCATATCCTATTGACCGCAAACAATCTACATTAATTTGATTAACTTATTATTTCACTATTCTTCAACTACTTCTACTAAATCCTCTATCATCACATCAAATACGCGAGCCAGCTTTTGAATCGCAGTAAAATCCACACTTCCCATTCCGGTCGAGCGAGCATAGGCTCTAACTGTACTATAAACTAGTCCAGAACGGTCAGAAACGTCTTTTAATGTCCAACCCTTTTCGTTGGCAAATTCTCTAATTCTCAATCTTACAAGCCCCATTATATGCTTGACAGGTGATACCTGACTATCATTTAATAATTGTAGTTCAAAAAACGATTGCCCTCCGGCATAGCAAACTGTAGGGCAACCGCACTTTAATTCATAATTCCGTAAGTGTTGATGTATCTAAAACAGAATGCATCTAATTTCTACGGAATGCATCTAATAATTAAATGCATCTAATAATTAAATGCATCTACTATGGTATCACTACTCAAACCAAGAAAGCTGATCATCAGGGAATCAAAAATTGCTTACAAATCCTCTGAAATTCATCCTTTAGCACGATTTGTTACAGAAGAAGCAGTTTGTTTAAAATTCAATATCAAGTTTGAAGATATTTATATCGTGGAATGCTGGCAGTATATCGTTTATGTCCATGCCAAAGGTGTCAGCAAATTTGTCAGCTACGCCGATTTTCCACCAGTTATAGGAGTTAAGCCACCATCCGCTTCAGAAATGGCTAAATGGTGCAGACGCTGGCTAAAGCAGCATGATTTTGTCAATAGGAAGCAAGCACCCAAATGGTGGGCGCAATTCTTCATCAACCAATTTGAGAAAGCTCCGTGGGAGAATTTTTTATATGATTGGGGCAAATTAATTAGGTTAATTAAATTTGCTTTTAATGAAGAAACATTACAGAAACTTCGAGAAAGCTATCGACAGAATAAAGCATTGCTCGCGGAGTTAGGAGTTAGGAGTTAAGAATTGATAGCTGAAGATTTGATCGACTAACAACTAACAACTAACAACTAACAGTTATTAAGCATTCGCTGATTCCAAAAGCTTTTTCCTAGCTCTTTCTGCGCGTGCTTCCCCCGAAGCCATAACTTCTTCCATACTTTCGAGCATTTCACCGGGGAAATTTTCTAGAACTCTGGTAGAAAGTGCTACTCTACCTTTTCCTTCATCTATGTCAATGATAAGAGCTTTAACTGTTTGCGAGACTTGAAATACCTTCTCTATATTTTCAATAAATTTCTGGCTTATTTGCTTGATATGAAGTAAGGCGCTCACGCCATTGATATCAATGAATACACCAAATGGTTTGATACCAGTTATTTTCCCTTCTATTAACTGACCAATTTCTAATAAACTGAAGCTAGCAGAACTTTTAGCCAAGCGTTGGGAAAGTACAAGTTTGTTAGTATTAGAGTTAACTTCCAAAAAGCTGGCAGTTAGTTTTTGTCCTTTGAGTGCTTCCAAGTTGTTACGCTCAAGTAAATGAGAACGAGGAATAAAACCTCGCAAACCAAGAAGATTGACGGTGACACCACCTTTATTAACATTCATTACCTGCACATCTACACTTTGGGAATTTTCTTGCATTTGTGCTAATTTTTCCCAAATCTGCCTAACTTCTAATTGGCGACGAGAAATAGTTACTTGCCCCTCTGCATTTTGCTCCTGGATAATTAAAAATTCTAGTTCCTCATTAAGTGGTAGAACTTCTGATAAATCTATTACCTCTCTCAAAGCAGCTTCATGACGGGGAATAAACGCACTTGACTTGCCTCCAATATCGACATAAGCTCCCATAGGATCAATTTGAAACACTTTCCCTTTAACTACCTGTCCCTTTTGGAACTGGTAGTCATGTTTTTCTAAAGCTGCCGCAAAATCGTCCATAGTAAAGGACATATCGGCTTTTTGAGAGATTTTTGCTTCGTTCTCCATAACACATTGACTCTGGTATTACCTTTGAGCGCCCCTAATAAGGGCACCCATAATCATTTTTTTTCTTCTAAAAAATTCTTATGGGAACCCTTCACAAGGGCAATTTATTAGTTATTAGTCACTAATTACTAATCATAATCAACATTTTTATGCATGACAGAAACATTTGAAAATTGAAACGTCTTTTTTGGCATGAATTGTGGCAAGTCTTTCTCAAAAGTATTGCCCTTCTAAATTTTACCCAAGCTTCCCAGCTTGTCCTTTAGATAAAAATACTCCGAACAACAATACATAGTTTAAAACAATGTTTTTAAGCCATTTTTGAATCGTAAAATTGTTAATTGTACTATTTTGCTGGTCAAACCTTGGCATTTTTTGGAGACGATTGATTATCTTACTAGTGACTAATAACAATCCTTACACCATATCTTACAAATCCCATTCCCCAGAAGCCGAAATTACAGAAAAGTCCATTCCCAAGGCAGTCGAAATGAAACATCACCCTACATTTGCCCCAAGACTGCGCCGAAGACACCTATACTCACCCTTTATCAGCCGCTAATCAATTTCAAATCAATTTATTGATAATTTTTGTAAAAACCGTTGTCAGGGATGTAATTTCACCCATTTGTTTACGGAAATTGTAACCTTATTACTAAAGTTGCCCAAATAATTGTTTAACCTGCTCCCAAGCATCGGCAGCAGCTATTTGATTGTAACTGGCACGGCGATCGCAAAAAAAACCGTGATTGGCCCCCTGATAACGAAATACTTGATGTGGAACTTTGTATTTTTCTAATTCTGCTTCAATTTGCTCTACTTGTTCTATAGGAATACTAGAATCCTCCATGCCAAAAAAGGCGTAGAGCCTACCCTTAATTTGGGAAGTAACATTTATAGTAGGTGCACCACCGCCAGGAGTACTAGTGGTAACACGTGCGCCATAAAATGAAGCAGTAGCTTTTATATCAGTTAAACTGGCAGCAAGATATGCCACATGACCGCCAAAACAGAAACCA
>JBCCSG010000433.1:0-5637 GCA_039200565.1 Cyanobacteria bacterium P01_D01_bin.50
TAAATCGTCGAAATCATTGTCCCCACCACCAAAAAAATCTTCAAAACCAAAAGTATTGTTATCTAGCAAACGAATATGCTCTACTCCATCAGGATTTGCTCCTAGGAAAGAGAAGTAAGCAAGTGGATCTCCTCCTTCTTGGTTATTGGGGTTTTGATTGAGAAATTCTTCTGCTGTTCCATTGGCAATAATAAAGGGAGCTAATAATTCTCCTCCTGTAAACTGTAGAGCATCGGTACTGTTGCGATCTAATTCAAAGACTCTTCCTGTTACAGCAGCTGTCGCATATCCTTCATCGCCAGGATTTAAGGCGTTACCAAATTCATCGAGAACTGTTCCTTGAGTATTTTCAATGGTATAAAAACCAACTAGATTATTAAAAGCGGCGTTGCTAGTTACTTCTAATAAGTTACCTGTTACCTGTTGATTACCTATTGACGTAAAATCAAGCAATGGCTCTCCTTCACCATTATCTTGAAAACCAGCACCTAAAGGAACTTGTGGTAAATCATTAGTTGTAACGGTAATTCGTGCAATTTCATAACCATCAGCAGTAAAATCTGCATTGGAAAACTGGGATGCGCTTAAAATTCTGCCGCCATCTTCAAAACCCGGATGAAGTGTGACTACACCATTTTCATCAGTTCCAGTATTTGGCGTAGTTTGTCCGAAAAAGGCAGTGCTGTTTTCGGCTTCGTCATTGACTTCGGTTCCCGCATCTAAGACTTGGTTTCCTCTAACAACAAAATCTGCACCCAAGAAATTACCATTTTCATCAAAAATTTCGTGTGCTTCAGGATTACCATTGGCAATAAAAGCATCGTTAGAAGGAAGAACCATTGCCGCATAATTAAAGAAACGGCTACTTGCTAAAGAACGGTCTAAAGTAAAGGTAAAACTAGTGGTTTCTCCTGTATCAATTGGACCTGGTGTTGCTCCTCCTGGAGCTGCGATCGTCCCATCTACTAAACCAGCACCACTACTAATAAACTCGCGAGAAATAAGACTAGTACTTCCATCTTCTGCTATGCTTTCCAAACCAGCAGAAGCAGGTCGATTGCGGTCATAAGTATCAAAAGTTCCATCATGAAAACCAACCCATAATGGTGTCAACAAGGTACCATTATCGGGAGCTAAACTTTCAACCGTTACAGTAACTTCAACTAAATCTGGTGGTGGAGGTGTATTATTATCTTCATCTGCAACAACTAATTGACCGCGAATTGCTCCACCAGGAAATTCTTCAGTGTGAACGTTAAAGTAAAAATCTAAATCTTCACCTTCTTGGGTTTCGCGAATTTCAGCGACAAATTGACTTAAATCGGTAGAAGCTGCATCTGTTTCCTCCCAAATACCCGTCAAAGTAACTGAACCGTTATCATTGAGAGTGACATTCAAGTCTTCATCTTGATTGCCTTGAATATTTAGTTGATTGCCAAGTTGGGGAGCAACGGTATCAAATAAACTAAAGACGACTGGCCCATTTTCTCCTCTTGCTGCATTGTGAATGTGAAGTCTAGTAACATCATCACTGGTATCGTCAGGAGTTTGCGCTCCACCTGCAACTAAACCATTCGCTCCAAAATCTAAGCCAGAAACAGTCAAGCTATATTCAAGACTATCTCCGGTGTCATTAAGGGTTAAAATAGAAGTCCCTTGAACATCCCCATCACCAGCACCCACTTCTTGAGCACCGTCTAAGTTAGAAGTAATTCTGACTGGCGAGGCAATTGGCAGGGGTAAGTCTTCAGTAGAGATGGTAATACGAGCAACCTGATAATCGTTAGCGGTAAAATCGGCATTAGTAAAAGGTGCAATAGCCCCAGGAGAATTTCCATCTTCGCTCAAAATTCTTCCACCTTGAACAAAGCCTGGGTGTATTTGTACTACTCCGTTTTCCTCAATTCCGGTATTGGGAGCACTTTGACCAAAAAAAGCGGTGCTATTCTCTGCTTCATCATTGACTTCTGTACCAGCATCTAGTACCTGGTTACCCGCAATAATAAAATCTGCTCCAATAAAATTTCCTTCCTCATCAAAAATCCGAATTGCTTCAGGATTTCCATTGGCAACAAAGGCATCATTGGAAGGTAAAACCATTGAAGCATAAGAGAAAAACTGACTATTGAGATCCTCGCTATCTAGAGTAAAAGTCGCAGTAGTAATTTCACCAGGGTCAATTGGTCCAGCTGCAATTCCTTCAGGACCAGCTATTGTACCATCAACTGTACCATCTCCACTGAGAAGAAACTCTTGAGAAATTAAAGCAGTACTACCATCTTCTGCGAGACTTTCCAAACCTGGGGATGCTGGTCTTCCACGATCGTATGTATCGAAATTACCATTGTGAAAACCAACCCAAAAAGGAGTAAGAAAGGTTCCTTGTTCTGGTGCGAGATTTTGAATGGTGACTTTTACTTGTTGTTGTGTCATTTTTACTACTTTATTCATAAATATCTCAGTAGTAACAATCAAATAATACTCAGATGAAAAATTTCTGAGAACCAAATAAGGATTTGCTGAATGGCTCTAAATGAACAATTATCAATGAGCTCCTAACTCATTACTCCTAACTCATTACTCCTAACTCATTACTCCTAAGTAAGTCGGTAGAAATAAACCCAACTATATTACAGAATGTAAACTTACTCCAAAACCTTGTTACTACTCACTATTCACTATTCACTACTTACTTCCCCCAATTACTATTTTCAACGCCAACCTACTTAACTTATTACTTATTACTTATGCATTCCCAAATACAAATTGTAAAAAGCGAGAAATCCGTACCTTTATAGTCGTTATCGGTTGCGTTAGTATGTACTACAGTTAATAGCGTTAATTCAGGCAACGGTTGAAAAATGGAAAATTCCCCCATCAAGGCTATGCAAGCGCCTTACACGGGCGACAATTTTTATCGCACGCCACCACCGGATTTACCTTCGCTAATGTTGAAGGAACGTATCGTGTATCTGGGAGCGCCACTGGTGCCAGAAGTGACAAAATTAATTATTGCCGAGCTGCTTTATTTACAATCCGATGACCCAGAGAAGCCAATTAAAATTTATATTAATTCTATTGGCACCAGTTACGGCGATCAACCCATTGCTTTTGAAACTGAAGCTTTTGCCATATTCGATACAATGAAGTATATCAAGCCTCCCATCCATACTATTTGTATTGGTCAAGCGATGGGTATGGCTGCAATGTTACTCAGTGCTGGAACAAAAGGTTGTAGAGCGGCTTTACCTCATGCTTCTATTGTTTTAAAGCAGCCTATTAGCGGTACTAGAGGACAAGCAACCGATATTCAAATTATGGCGAAAGAGGTATTTGTCAATAAAGAAGCAATGGTTAATATCTTTAGTCGCAACACCGGACAAGATAAAGAAAAAGTTAAAAAAGATATGGATCGTTTGTTCTACATGACACCAGAACAAGCTGTTGAATACGGTTTAATTGACCGAGTTTTTGAAAGTAAATCCCAACTAGCTCAAGAATCTGCCGCACCAGCTGGAGTTCTATAGAGAAGCTTAGTTAAGAATAACCATAGGGATGAAATTTATTATTGTAGGTTCATCCAAGAGCAGTTTATTACTGTAATAATTTAGAGTCTAAGGAGAGCGGGAGGTAGGAATAAATTATTACTATCTTTCATGATTCTGACTTTTGTATAACTTCTAAATTGTTATTATCATCCCCAATTAATTACAAACGGAGTCGAAAATATGCCAATAGGCTATCCTAGCGTTCCTTATAAGATGCCAGGGGAACAGTTTACTCAATGGGTTAATATTTATACTCGCCTTGCCCGCGATCGCATCATTTTTCTAGGTGAAGAGGTAAACGACCAGATTGCGAATGAAATCATCGCTATTATGTTGTACCTTGATTCCGAAGACCCAGGAAAAGACATTTTTCTTTACATAAATTCACCTGGTGGTGTTGTAACATCTGGTTTAGCAATTTACGATACCATGCAGCACATCAAGTCTGACGTGGTAACAATATGTCTTGGTTTAGCAGCTTCCATGGGTTCGTTCCTGCTTGCTGGTGGAACTAAAGGTAAGCGATTGGCGTTACCTCATTCACGAATTATGATTCACCAACCTTCTGGGGGTACCAGAGGGCAAGCAACTGACATAGAAATCGAAGCTAAGGAAATTATACGGATTCGTCACCAGTTGAATGGCATTTACGCGGCTAACACTGGAAAAGAGTTAGAAAAAATTGAAAAAGACATGGATCGTGACTTTTTCATGTCCGCCGAAGAAGCGAAAGAATATGGTTTGATTGACAAAGTGATTGAAGAAAGACCAGCTTAGTTAGAAGATAAAGGGAGAGAAGGGATAAGGAGATTGGGAGATGGTAAGCCAGCGCGCGCGGTCTTGGGGGTTTCCCCCATGAGCGACTGGCGCAACCCGTAAGGGGGAAATGGGGAGATGAGGAGATGGGGAGATGGGGAGATGGGGAGATGGGGAGATGGTAAGCCAAGAAAAGCGGCACGGAACACGCACCGTTGTAGCAAGTGGCGCAACCCGAAGGGGGAGATAGATAATTCCTAACTCCTAACTCCTAATTCCTAACTCCTAACTCCTAACTCCTAACTCCTAACTCCTAACTCCTAACTCCTAACTCCTAACTCCTAATTCTTACACCCCATTTCGGCGTTCCCGATAAAGGTGTAAATTATGAACTTTAAATTGGAAGTTAAGTCTTTATGATTAATAGCTTCAGCGCAGGAGCTGTAAACATACTATAATCAGTCATTTACTTTAATTAAAAGTAAGCTGATCGCTGTTAAAAGTGCTGACGATAGCTCGAAATGGATCTTTTAGATTGCTACCGTTTATTGGGTTTAAGGTCGGGAGCTTCTTTTACCGACATCAAATCGTCCTACCGACGACTTGCACAGCAGTATCATCCCGATATTAACCCGGATGATCGAAGAGCTAAAGAAAAATTTATTGCCTTGACTGAGGCATACAAATTGCTGTTGCAAGTAATACCGCCTCAAGAAAAAAGTTCCTCCGAACGGATGTCGCAAGCTGATGAAACGCCACAAAATAAACCGACAGGGGGTAAAAAGACAAAGCAACAAAAATCACAGTCTGTAGAGAACAAACCGCCGCAAAAACCGAAAGCAAAGCCACCTCATGTGGCAGAAATTGAACGACGGTTAAAGTGGAAGACTTACGAGCAGCTACAGCAGTTTTTGAAGCAAAGGCGTTTCCCCCAGGCTGTTGCTTTGGCGGAAGCTTTGCTGGAACGTTTGCCTACTGATGCTGAAGTTCGGCAGTGGTTGGCTATATCGTACCAGCTTTGGGCACGGGCTTTGATTGCTGAAAGACAGTTACTTAAAGCGAGAATTTTTCTCAAAAAGGCTTTGAAAACTGACCCAAATAATAAGTCTTTAGCCAACGAGGTGCAGCGGGATTTTAAAAAGTTGGAGCAGGTTTTTTGATCGGATGATAGTTTAATTGTCTGTAGTCTATAAGGCATACAAGTCCTTGCGAATCATGCAACGAATCGTAGCTTTGTCTCTAGATAATTGCTTGTTTTTCTTTTTGGAACCTAAATTGCTGGCTTTGATTCTTGCAGCTTTTTCTTCGTCAGCTTGTCTTTCTGCTTGCTGAA
>JBCCSG010000434.1:0-5629 GCA_039200565.1 Cyanobacteria bacterium P01_D01_bin.50
ATTCAATTCTTTATTAAATATTCCGATATAAAAAACTTTACTAATCTAAATTATTCGCAATGTTTCTGACTCTTATTGATGCTATTATCAATAGTCCAACAGTAAAATGGTAGTTACAAGATGTAACATGCTATTGATAGGCTGGCGAAAGTAATTAAAACTTTTAATTTTGCGACTTCTAAGCTTGATAAATCGTTATTTTTTTTGTAGTACGTTGTTTAATTGTTGGAATAATTTCTTCCATTTACAAAATTTAATAGGACTGTTATTTACATTGCTTAACTTTAGATAAATATCGATTTGATTTAAATCACTATGTAATGAGATAATTATAAGTTTATAGAAGATTCTAGTTGGAATGAATACAAATTTTACCTCACCCTCCTTCCCTCTCCTTAATAGGGAGGGATGTCCTTTAGCGTAGCGTGTCCGTAAGGACATAGGACAGGGTGAGGTTTTAATCTTGCCGTCATATCATATCCGGTAAACCCATCATTCTGTGGGGGCTAAGTAATAAGTAATAAGTAATAACCGCCATCTTTTCAATCGAGTTATATTGTAAGTAATTAACCGGACTTCATATGATACAAAGAGTTTTGTCAAGATAAATTAGGAATCCAGTTTGAGGGTGTGATCGAGCGCAATGCACCAAGGGATTCTTTTTTAATAATTTATTTAAGTAGTTCGGCGTTGAAAATTATAATGCCGAAGGGAGGGAGTAGTCAGTAGTGAGCATTAATAAGGCTTGGAAGCCAAAAAACATTCTGTAATATAGCGCGGATTTAACTTAATAACATCTAAGATAAGTTGGGAGTTTAGAGTCAAAATTTTTAAGTATTTAACTCCTAACTCCTAACTCCTAGCTCCACAAAATTACTTCAGTTTGCAACTTCCGCCATTTCAACAATACGCCCTTCATAATCTTTGAGCAAAAAATTCAACGGCTTGCGATTGCGAATCTTAAATTTTAAACCGCGTGTTTCGACTCGTAGTAAAATCATTTCCAGACAGTCGCGGTCGAAGCATACGTGACGCTGTTGATTTTTTTTACCTAAACTAGCTCCTGTAATAACGTGCAACTGAGTATTTTTCTTCAGTTGATACCAAAGTCCTTCAGTAGCATTAGACATTCTGCTTGGATAAGTAGGGCTACTACCTAAATACATGGGATCGATTCCCGTTGCGCCTATTGTTTGTTCATAATTGTAATAATAGTGCAAAGGTACTTCCGCCGCAGGTAAATCCAATAGCCCTTCATACAAATCTCGGGCAATTTCCAAATCCGACACCATAATGGTATGTACTTTTGGAGCGCTGGTGAGAAACATCCACATTGCACCAGCATAAGCAGCTAGTAGCATCACCATAATCCCCTGAGTGGAGAATAAGCTATCCAAAGGCAAAAAAGAACCTAAAGTGTTCGGAGTAAACAAGTAGAGTGTTAGGTTAACTGGTATGACCATGAACAAATCAATAAATATATAAGAAAGTTGTTTTTGACGAGGTAATGGTTTAACTAGGACTTAAATAAACAGTCGTATTTGCAGTTTATGCAAACTTTTAATCAAGCTGTTAGTGATAAATATATCAACACCAAGATATTATGCGATTAACGAAAAATATACATTTCTTAGATAATTCTAGCAATATAGACTGAAAAAGACTGTGCAAATTCCTCATTTTCCAGAATCCAACCACCCATTAGTGAAATCACTGTTCAATCACAGCGATCAAGAACTAATAACTTTATTTGCAAAGCATCCAGATGCTGGTAGGTACTTTACTGCCATTTTTTGCCGATACAGTCCAATAGTATACACATTGATTATGCATTCAGCGCGATCGCCAGTACAAGCTGATTATTTGTTTGCTATGACTTGGCGACATATTTACTACCAAGTAGGGGGAGTAAATTTAGAGAGTGGAGATCCGAATTCACCAGCATTGACTCTACAAAACTGGCTGATTAACATGACAGCTTACTGTATTAATGAAACGGAGTTACCACCTACCGAAAACATTCATTATTCCTTAAAAACAACTTCTCCACCGCTGTGGTGTTACGCAGAACAGGCACTTGACCAATTACCACCCATGTTAAGATTGATGGTCTTAATGGCTCAAACTTTCCACTGGAGTGAAACAAGAATTGCTGCTTATTTACAAGCTGAAGGAGAAGGTATTTCTCCAAGCGAAGTAGCAAATTTTCTCCAACAAGGTTATCGTATGCTAGAAGAAAAATTACCAGCAGATATCCGTGCTATATATTTGGGTGAAAATTTTCTCCAACCAGCATCTGCGTGAAAATACTTTTATTTACGGAATAATGCTGGTAAAAAATATGTTGTAAATCCTTTTACTTAAAACCTATTTTCACAGGGAATTAATATGAAACAGTGGAACCTACTAGCAGGAGCCAAATTTCAACCATCGCTATCCTATAATGCTTGTTGCTTTTTATTATTTACTTTATTGTTGAGTCCTATAGCTGCTACGGCTACCGATATTACGGAACAATTGCATCATCCCAGGATAAATAAAAAAGTCTTGCTGCAATCGAGAGATAAAGCAGATACTTTGTTACGTCTGGGTGAAAGACAAAATATCGAAGGAAATCCCGACAAAGCAATTGAGTCTTTATTACAGGCATTAGAAATTTATCATTCAATCGGCGACGTAAATGCACTTGGTTTAACTTACGAATTCTTAGGCAAAAGTTACGTGCAATTGAAGCAATATAAAAAAGCCGAAAATGCAATTCGCAGAAGTTTGGCGATCGCTCGGGATACTAAAGATTTTCAAAGTCAGATTTTTGCATTAAATAACATCGGTACTCTACTGCTACAAAAAGGCGAATTTCAAGCTGCTTCTCAAACTTTTGAGCAAGCTTTAAAAATAGCTAGAAATATTAACAGTACTGAAGGTTACGGATTGTCATTAAGTAACTTAGGTTTAGCGGCAGCAAGGTTAGGAGATTACAATAAAGCGGTTAAGTTTTACAAAAATGCTCTGAATTACCGACGAAAAACTGACGATCCCATTGGCGAAGCGAATACCCTAAATAATTTAGGTGAAGCCTACACGGTAGTTGGTAGTTATCAGGACACAATTGGTACTTATGGGATAGCCTTAAGACTTGCCAAAGTAGCACGAGATAATTTGAATCAATTACGAGCAATTGATGGGTTAGTAGCTGCTCATAGTTCAGTAGGACGGTACAATCGTGCTTTTGATTTATTAGAAAAACGTCTAGAAATAGCAAAAGGTTTACTAAACCCGCGTGAAGAATTAAAATCTTTTGAATCCTATGCTCGATTATACGAGAAACTCGGTAATTATTCTACTGCCCGTAACTTTTACGATCGAGCAATTATCTTAGCGCGAAACCTTGAAGATAGTAGAAGGGAAGTGTTATTGCGCGATAGAGTTACTCAAATGTTAAAAAAATAGTTTGATGGGGATGAGGAAATGGGTAGGTAGAATTTTAACTGGTTATCCATCGCTCCTAACTCTTAACTCCTCATTCCGAACTTTTTTCAGTATTTAATCTGCTGAGTAAAGGCATTAGAGAAAAATACTTAGACAATTGTAATTTGGATATCGTTTTGATGTGGTTATTTTGTGTAATGCTGAAAAAAAGCATAATTTAACACAAACATGTTGAGGGAATTGCTTGAAGTTGTCAAAAAGCTATTTGAAGTTACCGATAGTTTAAAGCAAGCGAAAGATGAAAAGCGTCAAAAAATTGAAAAGTTCTTTTACAAGATAGAGCAATGTTTTCGAGATAGTGCTGAGGTACTTAATAACGAGCAAATACCTCGTACTCAAGTAGAAGAGCTTAAAATCTATGCTGAGGAATTGCCAAAGATTCTTGATGATGTATATGAGAAAAAAAAGATAAATGAGCTATCTAATCTCCTCAAAAACGCAGCAAATAAAATAGGTGCAAACGATCCGCCAGAAGACTATTCTAAAGATATAGAGACTGCTGCTGGAATGTTTAAAGGGCTTGCAGTCATAGTCGCAACACAAACAGAATTAGATAAGCAAAATAAGAAAAAAAAGAATAACTCAAAATCATTTTTTTCATTACCTATAAACCGAAGGAATTTCCTCTTTTGGGCTGCTCTAGGCTCGGCAGGAGCTATGGGTATTGGATTGGCTAATGAGTATAGGCAAATGCCATCTGTTAGGTGGAAAATGGCTAGCTTTTTAGATGAAAATTCTAATAAACTCATTCTTTCTAAAGCTCCACGCCTGATCCGCGAACGCATTGAGCAAATTACAAATGGTCGCTTTAAAATTGAGTTATATAATCAAAAAATACTAACAGAAGAAATATTACAAAAAGTTAGTTCTGGAGACAAAGTACAATGTGGCTTTAATGGCATTTACTATAATAATGAAAGATACAAAGTTTTATATTTTGGTAGTGCCATTCCTTATGGTTTAACTCCTCAAGAACAGACTGCTTGGCTTC
The DNA here is from genome assembly GCA_039200565.1 of Cyanobacteria bacterium P01_D01_bin.50. GTDB lineage: Bacteria > Cyanobacteriota > Cyanobacteriia > Cyanobacteriales > Nostocaceae > Rivularia. The sequence continues at coordinate 4,481 of JBCCSG010000434.1, forward strand.
TTTATAAAAAACATCCGGATGACAAATTAACCTTTATTCAAGGAATCTATCAAAGACTAAAATTAAATGTGATTCCATTTCCCGCAGCAGCTACTGGAGCACAAATGGGAGGATGGTTCAAAAAAGAGATTAAAAAAGTAGCAGATTTTAATGAAATAACTATGCGTATTCCTGGATTGGGAGGAGAAGTTCTAGCATTAAGAGAATTTAGTGTCAAGTTAGATAGATATTTACCTGGTGGTGCAATACCGGCGAACAAAATTGTAGAATCCCTCAAGAATGGTAAAATTGATGCTGCTGAATGGACTGGAGCATATGACGATATTAAATTAGGACTTCACGAAGCAGGAGCCAAGTATTACTATTCTCCTGGTTGGTGGGAGCCAAGTACAACATTTGATATGCTGGTTAATAAAGATGCTTGGGATAATTTGCCATCTCATTACCAAGAAATATTTAAAGCTGTTTGTCTTGAAATTTATACTGAAATATTGGCTGAGTACAATAAAAATAATAGCAAAACATTTGAAGAACTACGCAATGGAAAATTCGGAGACATTATTTTGAGTGATTTTAGTCCTCAAATTCTTCAAGTAACTAAAGAAAAAACAAAAGAATTGTTAGAATACTATGCCTCAAGAGATGATTTGTTTAATGAAGTTTATGAGGAATGGAAAAGCTTTAAAGGGCGAATAAGAAAGTGGTCTAAGCTGAATGAAAAGATGTTGTAATGAGAATATAAGTGGCTTTGTAAAGTTTTAGTTTTAAACGAAATAATTCAGAGACATAGCATTGCTACGTCTCTACATTTTTGTGTATTAGGCTTGTTGCCACAACTGACGAACTGTATCGGGTAAAAACTCTTGAATTTCCTTGATTCGTTCTTGAGATAATTCGTCTTTAGTAGCGGAAAATACGGCTTTAACTACCATTTGTTCATCTACATCTTTTTGTAATCCACCTTCTTGACGAATGCGGAATAAGAAAGTGTCAGATTCGATTTTCAGGGGTGGACGTACTTTACTCAAGAAAGCTACGATGGGATTAGTATCTTTCCATAAATCGGCGATTTCATTTTGTAAAGATTTATCCTGCGCAGGCTCTACAGGTTCATGTAATTCTTGAGAAACCCTTTCGGATGCTTCGGTA
>JBCCSG010000435.1:0-5614 GCA_039200565.1 Cyanobacteria bacterium P01_D01_bin.50
AAATTTGAGCGGCTGGCGACAAATGTCAGCGGCGTTATGGGGTCAACAACTCAAAAGTCAAATATCTGCGATGCAGTGCGGGATGAAAATTCTGGTTTTTACCGTTTGCATTATATGCCTGCATTAGAGATAGTTAAATTCAACTCCCTAGATGTTTTACTAGAAGCGGCTTCGGGTAATGATACCTTTTACTGGGGTTATCGCAAAACCGACGGAACGAAGGTAGAAGAAAAGATTCCTATAGGTGCGGCTGCTGTAATGATATTAAGGAAACTAGAAGCAATCGATTACGCGCAAAATCTGGAATCTCAACCCGTAGTGGATTTGAATCAAATGTTAGTTCAAATTCGTAATGCTCAAGAACCATATTCTCTTGCTCAAGCCCAGTTATTACGCGCCCGTGGATATTCCGATCCAGTTGAACAATTAGCTCAAGTAGGAGAAATTCGCAAAAAAATCAAAAAACAACAGGAAGAACGAAAACTTTATTTACAAGAGATGAAAGAGACAGTCAGACCAGCTACTCCGAATCCAGAAGATACTCAACCTTAAACAACCAAACAAAGCTCTAATAAATGCCTGTAATCTCAAATCCCAAACCAAGGAGACTTTAGTATGTACGCCAAATTTGCCGCTGCAATAATTTGTATAGCTTTATGTTCGCTAAACGTTGTAGCGGGAGTTAAACGTACTCAAGCACCGTACCACTCTTACTGGTTCAACCCGCACAACAATTGAGATGATGCCGTCTCCCTATTCATCTGTGCATTGGATGAGTGCAATCATCTTTGTCGCTGGTTTTGCTCGTTTTTTGGGTTGGGGAATTTCTGATTACAACAATGTAATTGAGGGTGATGAGATTATCAATGATTCGGTAAGTACAAATGCCCCCACAAGCTTAAATAATATTCAATTACCTCCACCTATTAACTCAAATGTAAATGATGTTTCCATCAATAACCTAATTCAATTTCCCTCTCGCTCCTTATCTAATAATACTGATTTAGATGTAGCGAAGCAATCTGAAACATTGTCTCCACAAGAATTTTATTCTCAACTTCAACAAGAGGATATATGGAGCAATGATAATTCCAATCCCAATAATACTGCTAATTAGGAGTTAAATATTCACTTAGGAGCAGCTATATGTTGGTTAATTTTTTTATCAATGGTAGCTATATTTGACCAAGTTATACTTCTGGTAAGAAGATTGAAGTAATACCAAAGGAAATACCCTCATTTGCGATAGCTGTATTTCTACAGTTGGAATAAAGTTAAGAGTGATTAATTAGGAATTATCTTAATTTCTCACTCTTTTTGTAGAAAGTAACCGTTAGAGCCAAAGTTTACTACTACACCGATTATTTAGAAAAGCTTTAGGAATGATCCCAGTCAGTTCTTATTGACCTACGATTATTAAGAAAGCGATCGATAGACATCGCTGCAATACAACCGTCACCAGCAGCTACAACTGCTTGCTTATAGGGTGTGTTGCGTATATCCCCAATTGCCCAGACTCCTTCGACACTGGTAGCCATAGTTTCGTCAACTTTAACACCACCACCAGGGTTATATTCTATGAGATTGCCAATAAAATCGGTAATAGGTTTTGAGCCATTCTGATATATAAACACTCCTTCCAAGTTCAGAAATATGGGTTCATTTGTATCTTTCTGCTTCAACTTCACCCCTGTTACCCCCATATTGTTTCCTTCAACAGACATGAGACGAGTACCTTGCCAATGCTTGACATTGGGCATACGAAGTAAGTCTTGGGCATGTTCGTTTTCGGGGACTTTAAAAGCGATCCAGTTAACTGTAGAGGCAAATTTGGTAAGAAACTGGGCTTCTTCTATTGCTTCTTGATTAGTTCCAACAACAGCCACTTCTTGCTCTTTATAAAATGCACCGTCACAAGTAGCACAATAACTGACTCCACGACCTAAATAATCAGATTCCCCCTCAAAAGACGCAACACGACCCATTGCGCCAGTAGCAAGAACTAATGTTTTACCTACAAATGTACCTTCTGGAGTATAGACTTTTTTCAAACCACCATCAATATCAATATTAAAAACCTGAGCACGCTGATAAGTAGTCCCATAAAAAATGGCCTGGTCTCGCATCTCATTTAATAATTCTTCCCCACTTATATCTTTAGAGACTCCAGGGTAATTGGCAATTTTGTGGGTAATTGCCAAAGCACCTACAGCAGGATTTTTATCCAAGATAACAGTTTTATGATTTGCTCTTGATGTATATAGCGCACAACTGCAGCCTGCCGGACCGCCTCCAACAATAACAACATCAAACTCATGTATATCCAAAATACTAATTCCTGTCAATTTTTAAACTAACCTTAAGGATACATCTGCATCTGTTTGACTTGCAACAAATATCTTAAGACTTATCAATTGACAGCGTGGTCAAATAATGTATTGCAATATTTAAGTTTCGTCTACTTTCTCGATTCCACACAATAAAAAATAAGTATACATTAGTGAGTGTTTTTGTCAATGCGTAAATCCTATATCTGTAGCAAATTTCCATAGTTATAGTTTTATTGATTAACAATTCTCATAAATTAATGTATGCGGTCGAACTTGAACGGAGAGGAGAAAAGACTCTAGCATTTTCAAGGAATTTTGCCAGGAGTAATAAGCTTCGTCGAGAGATGAGGGGTGAGTTGTAAAAATAAAAATGGCACAAGAAAACCCATCAATATCTACATCTAAAAAATGAGCCTCTTCGAGCATCCACTGAAATTTAACTTTCTGGTCAAACTTATGCTTGCGTAAAAACTGTTCAAAGTGAAAATATAATGAAAAATAATTTCTTGCATCTCTTACACATGTTCTACAATTAAAAGAAAATTCAATATATCCTCTATATAAATATCCTTCTTGCTCGTTAACTTTGCCACTGAAACACCCAATACTAAAAAAATTTGTCTCAGGTAAATTAAGTGATAGCACTAATGTCTTTAGAGCGTTATCTGATGACAATTCAGGAATAGTATCGATTAATTGTGGTTTAACTTTGAGGTTTTTAAAACCATAGTTCGTCTTTCCGCTGTTTTCCTTGATTTCACTGCTACTATAGGGAATTGCTTTGCCATAATTGCTAATAAATAGCGAATTAGAATACGGTGATGGTGATTTCATTCAAAGTTTGAATTAGTAATGGCATTAGTAATTAGGCATGATTATGTATACTATAGCCCCAGGTAATGGGTATACACAACTCATAAGTATACAACTTTTATGTAGATTAGCTTGCTTAATTAAATGATATCTGTTGTACTGGGTGCTGTTGTATTTGATATTCCCAGACTTAAACGACAGATAGCTCATTTCAGTGATTACGTTGACTTAACAAGCGAAATTGATATCAATCGAATAGTTATCCCCGGTGGTGTGGATGTTGATGGTAACTATATGAACCTATCCCACTATTATAAAAAAGCTATTTGCTTGAGTAAAATTTGCTTGAAAAGCTCGATTTTTAGTTCTTAAGATACTTAAGCTTTTTGAGAAAATCTGATTAGTGGGATAGGTTCATTGAAATTTCACTTTGTGACTCGAATGTTTACCATACTTTGGGAGGGGGTATGACAGGTGGAGAAAAAAGTCAGTTTGAAAAAGCAATGGTTCTTCCTAACCGCATTGTGCTATCCTCCAAGTTTAGTAAAACTTGCGCTAAGTGACGCTAAGTTAGTATCCCTGACTTGTTTTAATGGACTTCCTCATCTCCGGAGCACCCGTTGCAGAAGATGCGGCTAATACCCTCGAAATTTTCAACTATTTGGTAGCAGAGCAAGAACTTCGATACGAAGAGTTTAAACGAGTAGGAGTTGAAAACATAAAAGAGTACAATCACATGTTTCCAGATTATCCCATGCCTCGTATAGTTTCTGTAACAGACGAATGTTTTGATTTACTGTCAGACAGTACCTACAAAGACTCAATTGAAATGGATTTGATGAAGTTGTTAGCCAAAGCAGGTGCTGCGGGAATCAATATTTTTCTATTTACCCAACGTCCCGATAAAGATGTAATTAAACCTCTGATTAGGTCAAATTGTTCGGGTAAAGTTGCTTTTATGGTATCCCGTCCAGAAGATAGCGGGATTATTCTAGGTAATCCTGATGATAACCGCGCTGCTAGTTTATTGGGTAGTGGAGACGTTAATTTAGTGACATTCATATATTAAATAAAGCTAAATCATCGACGCGATGTTCCCATACCCAATCAATTCCTTCTGCTGCTTCATATGCTAAGTAACCACAATCGAAATATCCACATAAAAACAAGTTAAAACAACTAATACACCAAGCGATCATCCTACACACTCAAACCCAATCAGAAGTAGAATCGAGGAAAACAAGAATTATAAAAAAAGGAGGTAGTCGTAAGACGAAGCTATCACTTGAGGAACAAATCTTATTAACTTTAATATACTTACTACAATTGACAACATTATGTCCCTTCGGGACACGCTTCGCTAACAATTGTTGGGTATTCAGTTTGGAGTAAGTGAAACAACCGCAAATGATACATTTAATTATTGGTTACCAGTTTTGGGTAAACTTCTACCAGCAAGTTTACTTGAACAGGTAAAAAAAACTCCAATGAATACGAAATTATTAAAGAACAAATAAGCGGAGTTTGAATTAATAGTAGATAGCTGTGAACAGCCAATAGAAATACTTTCAGAGTACGAAAACCAGAAAAAATATTACTCAGGTAAAAAGAAAAATCATACTAAAAAGAACCAAATTATAGTTTTACCTGACGGAAAAGATATAGTTGATATTGTTGCAGATAAACCAGGACCAAAAAGTGATATAAAATTGTTCCGTGAGCATAAAAAAGAGTTTGACTCAATACAAAAATTTCAGGGAGATAAAGCTTATGATGGAGAAGAGTTAATAAAAACTCCTAAGAATAAACCGAAAAAACAAGAAATAACTAACGAAGAAAAAGAGAAAAATAAAAAGCTTGCATTACTATTGAATATTTGTAGAGCATATTATTCGTTTAATTAAAATTTTTAGAGTAGCTCAAGAACGATTTAGATTAAACTCACGTAAATATGAACAAATTATTAAAACCATATGTGGACTCGTAAGGTTCCGTATCGGAACATTAGTTTTAACAATATAAAATAAAACGATTTTACAAGTGATAAATAAGGTTTGTATATATGCTTCGTTTTGCTTAGTTATAAACAGTAACTATCTCAAATGCTTATTATTGCCTTCAGACTGCCGACATGAACGCCTATGGCGATCGCCCGTCAAAATGCAGTTGTAAAAGGTATCGGCATTTTTCGGAGATGTCTAATAAAATTATCGAAGAACAACGTCAAACAGTAGCTTTACCATTTTGGGGAATTGGTGGCTTGGGTTTGTTACTCGGAATTTCACTTCATCAACCCATCGGCTTGTTGGCTGCTATCGGTGGTACTTTTGCGGCGTTGCTGAATTGAGGTATGAATTTATTTTTACTCGTCAGAGTTAGCCCCCTAAATCCCCCAATTATGGGGGACTTGAAGTTGCATTTCTCCCCCAGTACCCCCAATACCCCCAACCTTGGGGGTCACGGGGGCAGGG
>JBCCSG010000436.1:0-5573 GCA_039200565.1 Cyanobacteria bacterium P01_D01_bin.50
AATTAAGTAGTTTGATTCAACTAAATATATTAAAACCTATTATTTCAATTCCACTTTAAAAATATTATCAGATGGTTTATTAGCAATCATATTTTCCCAATTCAGTGCGGCTAAAAAGCTATCTGCATCGGCAGTTTCTACTACATCCACACCCCATTCTCCAGTTTGTAAAGAATCCGGTGAGCTACTCATCGCTGGGGTAGTTTTGATTCCACCTAAAATTAAAATATGCGGCTGTTTCTCACCATTTTGAATTTGGTTGCGACGTACTTTCGCTAAAGTATTTGCATAATATTCTCCCATTTGTAGTTCAGAATATTTCTCTGCATCAAATAAAACTTCAACAATCCAGTGGGGATTATCCACCAATCGACACTTAGCCACATCTTGCAATCCATCTATAAATACTTGAGCGAATTCTTCTCGACTCAACCCTGGGAGAATATCCTCAGAAATATCAAAGTTATGCGATAGCAACATTCGTGCTTGTGGAAGATTAGTCACAGAGATTTACCTTAAATAACACCCTCATACAACTTATCATTTCTGTGAAAGTTAAATCTAAATAAAGAAAATAAAGTTATCCATGTATATACAAAAAACACCTCAGCAAAATCAATCAAACTTCTCTCCCCGCGCTAAAAGTTCAATAAATTCGCTGCGAGTCAAGTTATTTTGTTGTGCTCGCGCATCTAAATTTTTCCAAGCAGTATCGGTGAGTCGTAGCGATCGCACGTGTTTTGCTTCTTGATAATCTCGCTCAAACTTACCGGAGCTAGAGCGTTTGCGTCGTGTGGTTTTTTCTCTAATTGCACTATACTTATCTTCATCCGCTTTTGGCTTCCCAACGATCAAATCAACCAAACAATCAACCAATCTTTCTCGCTCCATTGGCATAATTTCCCCAGCCTGAAGCATATACTCAATCATGCTGTAATGCACTAAAGCTCCCATGAATATCCTTGTTGTCGCTTCTGCATCGGTGAGTTGCAATTGTGGATGCGATCGCAAATACTCACTCACAACTTGAACAAACTTTTTATCTACATTGGAAGCCATATACTGCGCCAGCATTGGAAATCTTCCTGATTCACCAATCATTAAACGGATTAAATCTAGAAATTCTGGCGTATCGCTAATATTTGTACTAAATTGATTTAATAAATTATTTGCTAAAAAAGTTAAAATTTCCCTAGGTTGTCGTTGGCACATTTCCGGGTTTAACCGATCAAATGCACCCCCGCAAGTTGAAATTAAACGCTCAATCAAAGCAATAAATAATTTCTCCTTATCTTGAAAATAGCTGTAAACAGTTGTTTTCGAGACTCCTGCTGCTGCACTCACTTTATCCATTGTGGTTGCAGCAAAGCCATGCCTCAAAAACTCCTGCATCGCACCTTGTAAAATCGCTTCAACTTTTTCTGACGACTGGGAAGTCTCTAGATTGTTATTCGCTTTTCTAATAGTTCTTTTTCTATTTTGCATATAAATTAAGATAATAGGGAATGAGGTAAAACATATTGTCTGTCAATCTTGTAGTCTCCGCATTTCCGAACTTCGGGAGAAGATGCTTAATTATCAATACTCCATGTATTACAACTTTCGACTTTACTCCTCATTACCAGACATTTATTCTTTATAGTCAATCTACTTACCAAACTATATTACAGAATGTAAATAGGGTTTACTCACTATTCCCTTTTGCCGCTATGGGTATTTTTCTTCCCAAGGAAGATAGCGATCGCCAATAAATTCTATCTCAGGTATTAGATCGAATGTCTTGACTAAGATTACTATACTGTTTAGTATAGTAGCAAGGGATTAAACGATTTAGTTCACTTTTAGTTTTTTGGAGGTTAATTCTGTTGAATAACACATTCTTGGTATTACCCAAAATAAAGCCTCGAAGAGTAGTCATACTTGGTGTTAGCGTAAGTCTATTAATGGGTGGAGTGCTGTTATTTCAAGTTGTTAGAAACCAAGTATTACAAACCCAGAAACAAGAGCAACAGGTAGTTATTCCCGAAATAAAGACGGTAACAGCATTAGGAAGACTGGAGCCAGAAGGCGAAGTTATTCAGCTTGCTGCATCTTCATCAGGGCAAGGAGGAGGGCAAGGAAATAAAATAGATCGGTTATTAGTGAATGTTGGGGAAGAGGTAAAAAAAGGACAGGTAGTTGCAATTCTCGATAATAGCGACAAACTTAAAGCAGCACATGAAAAAGCCAAAGAAGCAGTAGAGATTGCTCGAGCTAATTTAGCGAAAGTTAAAGCAGGAGCGAAAACTGGAGAAATAAACGCGCAGAAAGCCGAAATTGCCAGAATTCAGGCGCAATCCTTAGGTGAAGAAAGAGCGCAACAAGAAACTCTATTTAGATTAGAAGCACAATTACAAGGGGATACAGCTACACAAAGAGCTACTATAGCAAGGTTAGAAGCACAATTAGAAGGGGATAAAAAAGCTCAAGCAGCAACGATTAAAAGATTAGAAGCAGAACTAAATAATGCTCGAGTAGAATTACGTCGTTACGAGGGATTATACAAAGCAGGTGCAATTGCTCAGTCTGAATACGATACAAGGCGCTTGAGTGTAGATACATTAAACTCACAATTGAATGAAGCGAAAGCTGTATTAGCTAGAACAAAAGCTACTGGTGCAAAACAAATTAGTGAAGCTAAGGCTAATTTAGAGAGAATTCTATCTACAGGAAATAGACAAATTCAGGAAGCGAAAGTAGTTCTCAATCGGATTCAAAATGCAAGTAGTCAGCAAATAAGTTCGGCAGAAGCAAGGCTCGATCAAATTGCTGAAATTCGTCCAGTAGATGTAACAGCAGCAAAAGCTGAATTGAGACAATCAGTAGCAGCAGAAAAAGAAGCAAAAGCCAATTTTGAGCAATCTTTAGTTAAAGCACCAACAGACGGTGTGATTTTGAAAATCAATAGTAAAGCTGGAGAAACAGCTTCTAGTGATGGAATTGTTGAGCTAGGAAAAGTTCAACAGATGATGGTATTAGCAGAAGTTTATCAATCTCATATTAGTAAAATAAAAGAAGGTCAAAATGTGCGGGTTACTAGTAATTCTTTGAGTGTTGATTTAAAGGGTAAAGTTTATTCTATAGGTTGGCAAGTACAACGACAAGATGTGATAAATTCAGATCCTAGTGAAAATATTGATGCGAGAGTTGTGGAAGTTCGCGTGCGATTAGATGAAGAATCTAGTCAAAAAGCTGCAAAGTTAACTAATTTGCAGGTAAAAGCTATTTTTGAGTTATGAATTATTTAAACGCAGAGTGTCGCAGAGTTTAACGCAAAGTAACACAGAGATTCTTTTTAATTGTTGTTTGATACAGTAGTACCTTAAGATCCAAAATCATCATGCTGGGATTTATTCAACAACTTCAACGCCGTACTCCCTTGGGTTGGTTACAACTTTCACGTCACAAAGGACGGTTTCTTGTGGCAATTTCAGGAATCGCTTTTGCTGATATTCTCATGTTCATGCAACTAGCCTTTCAAGCTTCCTTGTTTGAAAGTAATACAAAGCTAAATCGTGCGGTGGTTTCGGATATTGTTTTAATTAGTTCCCAAGCCAAAAGTACTCTGAATTTATCTACATTTCCGCGAAATAGACTATTTGAATCATCTGATGTACCGGGAGTTAAAGCAGCAGAGCCTATGTATATCGGAGGAGTGACGTGGAGAAATCCGCAAACGCGGAAAAAGGTTCAAGTACAAGCAATTGGATTTAATCCAGAAATACCCGCCTTAGATATACCCGAAGCTAACGCACAACTCGATAAAATGCAATTACCGGATACCTTTTTATTTGATAAAGCAGCAAGGGGAGAATACGATCGAGTTTTTGCGACTATTGAAGCAGGAAAAGATGTTCAAACGGAAATAGGTAGACGAACTATTACTGTAAATGGACTGTTTTCATTTGGTGCTTCCTTTGCTTTTGATGGTATTTTACTTTCCAGTACGGATAACTTTTTACGTTTGTTTCCCGGACGGAAACCCAATAGCGTTAATATTGGTTTAGTTTACCTTGAACCTGGATACGATGCCGAAGAAGTTGTAACTAGATTGAAAGCATATTTACCAGATGATGTTAAAGTTCTTACTAATGAAGGATTTACCCAATTTGAATTAGATGTACTCACAAAAGAAAGTCCTATTGCTTTCGTTTTTACTTTTGGGGTATCCATGGGTTTTATTATTGGTGTAATTATTGTTTATCAAATCCTTTCAACGGACGTAAATGCCCACTTAAAAGAATATGCAACTTTCAAAGCAATGGGTTATGGAAATAATTACTTATTAGGAGTCATTTTTGAAGAAGCAATAATTATTGCCACAGTTGGCTTTATTCCTGGTTTTTTCATTCCATTAGGGTTATACAGTTTAGCGGCAGCGGCAACAAATTTACCTATTTATATGACAGTTTCACGAGCGATAACGGTTTTTATTTTAACTATAATTGCTTGTGCAGTGTCTGGATTTTTTGCTACTCAGAAATTACAATCTGCTGATCCAGCAGATATGTTTTAATAATTATCAATTATCAATTAATTTATAATTGTTTTAATTTTAAGTTCAAAGTCAAAAATGATTACAAAAACAGCTATTTACATCCAGAATCTTAACCATTATTTTGGTAAAGGTCAACTCCGAAAACAAGCTTTATTTGATATTAATTTGGAGATTAAAACAGGTGAAATAATTATTATGACTGGACCATCTGGTTCTGGTAAAACGACACTTCTGACAATTTGTGGTGGTTTGCGTTCTGCTCAAGAAGGTAGCGTCAATGTATTAGGAAAAGAATTATGCGGTGCTTCTGCTAAAGAACTGACAATCGCTAGACGTAAGCATGGTTATATCTTTCAAGCGCATAATTTACATGAAAGCTTAACTGCACTTCAAAATGTAAAAATGGGTTTAGAAATTCATTCTCATATTTATCCTCAAGAAATGCACAAAAGGTCAATAGAAATGTTAGAAATAGTAGGATTGGGAGACAGAGTAAATTATTATCCCGATGATTTATCAGGCGGACAAAAACAAAGGGTAGCTATAGCACGAGCACTTGTCAGTCAACCAAAGATTGTTTTAGCAGATGAACCAACTGCTGCACTTGATAAAAAAACAGGCCGTGATGTAGTGGATATAATGCAAAAATTGGCTAAAGAACAAGGTTGCACAATTCTGTTAGTAACCCACGATAACCGAATTTTAGATATTGCTGACAGAATTGTTTATATGGAAGATGGAAAGTTAGCTCCTTTGCCAGAATCAATGGAGGCTTCTCATTAGTTTTATTAGTAACTCAAAATTTTTCATTGATTGTGAAAAGGAGATTCAGTAAAGCAAAAAGTCTGCAATCTGCTGTAACTCGAAATCAAAAGGAGATTCCTGATGTCACAAAATTGGATGAATTAGAACGCCGTGCTAAATCTGAACCAGAATTACAATCCCTGAATTTACAAGCAGTTGGTGTACTAGGGCAATCTCTAGGGGGTTATACAGTCTTAGCTGCTGCGGGGGCACAATTGAGCCGTGAAAAACT
>JBCCSG010000437.1:0-5422 GCA_039200565.1 Cyanobacteria bacterium P01_D01_bin.50
AGAAGAATTAAATCGGGAAGTTCGCGATCGCCCTGGATATCGTCGCGATGATGAAATTATTGTATTTGAATTAATCCCCGAACCTTTTACTATAGAAAATGGTTTATTAACCCAAACATTGAAGGTTCGTCGTAATGTGGTAATGGAACGTTACCGAGATGCGATCGCCAATTTATTTGTATAGATAGAGCATATTTCATCTTGATCAAAAATGAAGTTAAAAACTCCGTGGAAAAATCCGCGGAGAGTGTCAATTCAGTTATCAGTTATCAGTTATCAAGTATCCACCTGCCCTAATCGAAGGGTATCTCCCATGCTTGGCATGAATGAAGTTAGGAAAATATTTTTTCTTTCCACGGATAAATCCGGGGGCTTGTATCCATTTTATTTTCTGGCCAATATATTAAGGTTGTACCTTATTTAGCTGCAAAGTTCTCAAAGTTTCCTTTAAATTGCCAGCGTTTCCATAAAATAATACCCAAAACAATAACATAAAGAGCATAGGCAAACCATCCACCCCAAACCCCAAATCCAAACTGAGGTAAAAAGTTAACGAAGCCTTGATTTGCTTTAAAGGAGAGAATATGAGCTAAGGGAACAAAGCCTAGCAAAGAAATGATCAGAGCGACTATCGCCGGAAATTTTACGTCTCCCGCTCCCTGTAAACAAAAAGTTGAAGCAATTACCAAAGCATGAAATAGTTGATAGCTAGCAGCAATCCACAGTAATTTAGGAGCGATTGCCATAACTTCCATTGCATGAGAATCAGTGATGTTGACAAAGGGAGCAATTACCCACTTGCCGAGAATTGCTAAACTTAATCCGAACAAAACCATATAGATAGCAGATAATTGGATTATTGCATTACCAATTCGCTTTGCCCAAGCTTGGTTTCCTGCTCCGAGAGATTGCCCTACTAAGATAATACCTGCTTCTCCAAAGCCAACTACAGCTTGATAGGCAAAAGCTAGTAAAGTCATTGCAATTTGAGTCGCTGCACCAGGAGCAACACCTAATTCAGCCTGCATCATTTGGAAAAATGCTAATCCAATTAAATCGGATCCCATAAACAAGCCTGTAAATACTCCCCTACGCATTACTTGCCAAATGCTTTTGATCCTAGGATGCCAACAGCGATGTACTTGATAAATCTGTCGCATTTTAGGTCGTAAATATAGCCAAAATAGAACTATTAAACCAATTGTTTGAGAAACTGTAGTTGCCCAAGCTGCACCAGCAATTCCCCATCCAAGTTGAAAGATGAATAGCTGATTCAAAATTGGATTCAAAACACAAACAATAGCACTAACGATAAATACCAATTGAGTGCGGTTAATAGCATTAAAAAAACCTCTGAGCGTCCAATCTGCCACTACAATCGAACCTCCAAGCATTCGCGGAAACCAGTAAAGTAATGCTGCCGATTCAATCTGAGATTCTAAACCAAACGGTGCAAGAATAACTGCTCCATGAGTTGCTAAAAAACCATAAATAGGAATTGTCAATCCTGCTGCCCAAATTCCCATCCAAGTTATTTTTCCAGCCTTAATTAAATTTCCACTACCGTAAGCTTGAGAAACCTGTGTTTGTACTGCAACCCCAATACAACCGAAAATCATGATGCAAACAAATATCAACCAATTGATTGCACCTACCGCAGCCGTAGCATCGGTGGAAATTCTCCCGACAAACCACGTATCGGTTAGATTAATCAAAATATAGGTCAAACTATCTAAAAATAGAGGAAATGCTAGAGTTACTATTGCACTATAATCAATGACTAATTTTTCCCGTGCATTCACTTTTGAAGCGGGTAAATCATTATTAAATGTCATAGGAAATTATCAGGAATTTAAGATTGTAAAACTAAACGGTCAAACATCACTTTCCAAGAATCGTAATCACAAATATAATCAACACCACAAACTGTTTTGATAGGATTTGGTCTTTGATTAAGTAATTGATGAATCTGCTTTCCTACCCGTGGAGTTTTAAGACGATTTCCGTAACCGTTCCAAGTCATTTCATTCTCAAACAACCCGACATAATCGCATAGAAAAAGGATATCTTCAAAAAAATAAAGCGTGAATCCTGGGCTATGTCCCCCTACAACAACTGCTTCAATTCCAAACAGTTCAAAGTCATTTTCAAAGCAATAGTCAAAAGTAAAAAATCGACTATTTGGGTGAGATGCATCATTTTTATGAATCCAAACTTTAGCCCCAAACTGCTGACGGTATAAATTAGATGCACCTAAAAAATCGCTATGGGTAAATAATATATAGTCCATCGATGCAACATCCGAATCAAACGAGGATGGACAATCAATCCAAATAACGGCATTATCAGTATTAATTCGGTAAGCTGCGTGTTCGTAGCCTAATTGTGGAAATGATTTTAACTGGGTGACATGCTCGCTGACGGTAATACTACGAACCTGATAAGTAGCAGAACATTCTTCCGCGGTTAAAAAATTTTCCGGTGTAGCACCACAAAATCGACACCTTTTGGAGTTAAATCCAATCATGTTAAATCCACAAGCGGTGCAAACAAATTGCTGTGTCATAGCTTGATGTAAAAAACTTTTAATTTATTAAAGCCAAACACAATCTATAGAATCTTGTATATTTCTCTAATTTTTGGAAGATTCTTACTGTTTCATCAAAAATTTTTTCGGTGTAACACCAATCATACGTTTGAAGTGATGGGTAAAATGACTTTGATCTGCAAATCCAACAAAATTGGAGATTTCAGCTAACGTTCCTTTTCCTGCAATAATTAATTCTTTCGCTTTTGCAATCCGTTGTTGAATTACATATTTATGAGGTGTAATTCCCATAGATTGCTTGAATTGAGCAGCAAAATAATTGGGACTAACTTTTGCGTTAAGCGAAGCTCACCGAAGGTATCGCAGCTAATTGTGTTAGTGTCAAATCTTCGGCTAAGTGAACTTGAATGTAGTCAATAACACGGTTTAATGTCCCTTGAGGTAAGCTGCTAGGTAAAATATTAATTGGTTTCTGGATGCAGTAATGCCGTAGCAGGTGAGTACAAAGAGTTGTTACCAACGAATCTAAATATAACTTTCCGCCAAAACCAGGAGTTGATAATTCTTGTTGTAAAGCCAAAACAATACTATGTATAAGTGAATCGGGCAAAGCAAACTGTGGTAAAATTCCACAGAATATCCTTTAACCATTTCATGTACTTTCTGCTCTAAAACGATAGGATTAAAACATAATGCTAGATAAGAATGTGCTTGATTCCAATTTGCACTTGCTTCCAATTGAGCAGGGACAATAATTACATCCCCTAATCTCATTTGTGCCGTTTGTATCTTTCCTTCCGTTACCTGTTCCACATAGGTATCTGGAGAAACATTAGTATTAATCAAAATCAAATGTTGCTCGGAAGTACTAGTAGGTAATTGTGCTGGTAAATGATAATAATGAAGTAGCTCAATCCCTTCCGATAAAATAGCGTGCTGCAAAAGTTTCGCACCAAAGACTTTCATTTTTGCTTCGTTAGTGCAGTCAATGGATGCAAGTTGGGAAGAGAACATTCTTTTTATAAAACAGGGGGTGTCGAGGGCTCCCAATATAATTTTTTTCTCCTAAAAAATTATATTGGGTACCTGTCAAAAAATACTTTTTTAGTTATTTCATTGTATTTCTAACATCGTAAATACTCAAGTTTAAAAATTTAAATTTCAAAGATAAAAAAAAGACTCTGAAACTCAGAGCCATAAACAATAATTATAGTACTGAGGTATTACTGTCAATTTGAACCTGTTAATAAGGCATTGGACTCACGCATCACCAATCCTAGCTTTTAGTGTCACGCACCAACATAGCCCGAAGTGACTATTGCGTAAGTCCAAATTATGAATCTTTCTTCAGTGCAGCTTTATTACTTAGTAGAGGCTTCATCAATAGGAACCCACTCGGTGTGGAAAACTCCTTCCTTATCGGTACGTAGATAAGTGTGAGCACCGAAGTAGTCGCGTTGTGCTTGGGTGAGGTTTTGAGGTAAACGCTCACGTCGGTAGCTATCGAAGTAATCTAAAGATGCGCTGAATGCAGGAACGGCGATTCCCAATTTAGCTGCGGTAACGATCACTTCGCGCCAAGCGTCTTGGCGATCGAGAATTGTCTGCTTGAACTCGGGAGCTAATAACAAGTTAGGTAGTGAAGGATTTTCGTCAAATGCTTTCTTGATTTTGTTCAAGAATCTAGCACGAATGATACAGCCGCCTTTCCAAATTCTGGCCATTTCACCAAGATTCAAGTTGTAGTTAAATTCTTGGGAAGCTTTGTACAATAGGGCCATACCTTGGGCGTAGGAGCAGATTTTGGAACAGTAGAGAGCATCGCGCACCATGTTGATAAACTTCTTGGTGTCGCCTTCATACTTACCGCTAGGACCGGAAATTTCCTTAGAAGCTGCTACCCTTTCCTGTTTGTAGGATGACATAATTCGGGCATTTACTGCTGCACCAATAGTAGGAATTGGTACACCCAAATTAAGTGCATCTACTGCTGTCCAACGTCCGGTACCTTTTTGTCCGGCAGCGTCTACGATTAAATCTACTAGAGGTAAACCAGTTTCTTCGTCAATATAAGGGAAAATATTGGTAGTAATTTCAATCAAAAATGAATCTAATTCCTCTGTGGAATTCCACTCGGCGAATACTTCATGTAATTGATTGTGGTCTAAACCAGCTGCATTTTTCAATAAATCATAAGCTTCTGCAATTAATTGCATATCGCCATACTCGATACCGTTGTGAACCATTTTCACATAATGTCCGGCACCGCCAGGTCCGCAATAGGCAACACAAGGGCCATCATCTACCTGTGCCGCGATTTTGGTGAGAATGGGTGAAAGGTATTGATAAGAGCTTTCGGTACCTCCAGGCATCAAGGAAGGACCGTTAAGCGCTCCTTCTTCACCACCACTTACACCCATACCGATGAAGCGAAAACCTTTGGGTTCTAATTCGCGGGTGCGTCGTTCGGTGTCTTCATAAAGGGAGTTACCACCGTCGATAATGATATCACCTTCATCCAACAAAGGTGTGAGCTGTTCAATAACCTTATCAACTGGGCCACCAGCTTTTACCATTACCAAGATTTTGCGGGGACGCTCTAATAAACCTACAAACTCTTCCAAAGTAAAAGCTGCTTTTACATTTCTACCCTGGGCACGCTCTTTCATGAACGCATCGGTTTTTTCACGGGAGCGGTTATAAACTGCGATCGGGAAGCCATTACGCTCTACGTTCAGAGCGATATTTTCTCCCATAACGGCTAATCCAATCACACCAAAGCTTTGTAGTGTCATAAATTTTTCTGGCTAACTCTTCCAAATCCTTTCTTTTATCTCTTAGGGTAGTCCGAGAATTTCGGTTCGCTCCTAAAGA
>JBCCSG010000438.1:0-5416 GCA_039200565.1 Cyanobacteria bacterium P01_D01_bin.50
TTGACGTTCCCACCTAACTACAAGACGACGATATTTGCGTTGAACACAGCGCGAAACAGCGTTCTTGCTGAAATCTAGGAACGGCAATTTTGATTGGTCTACCCTTGTTTTTCCGGTTTTTCCAAACTCTTTTTGGTATTTTTGGAAAATGGCGAATTCCGTGGAGTTTAAGTCCTTCGGACACGCTTCGCGAACGAGTATGGAGGGGTAAGGGTACACCCTCACAAGCACAGTTAGGGCTGAAACTAATCAAAACTTTACCAAAGCTGCTGACCAAACATTTCTACCCAATCCGAAACGGTTTCTGGTTTTGGTGCTTGGCTTACATCCCACTGCATCCAATTAAACTCACCGCTATCAAGCTGTACGCTAATAGCACGAGCTTGTCTTTCAGCGTACTGTAATCCAGCTATTGTTGCTTTAACCCCTTGAGGATGCTGTTGCGTTCTTAAAGATATTCTTTGCTGATGGGGCTTAGTTTTACCGGAGTTAGGTTTTGGCGGAAACGTCCCCCTTAACCATAAGATATTTCCACGTTGCTCAATAGTTATACCAATATTGGAATTTCGCAGCCTACCATTAGCTTGTGCGAGGCGAGCGCTAATATCCATGATGATTTACCCCAATTTTACCCCAATTATCAAAAATTAATTCTTCAGGAAAATCCCTTGTAATTCCCCAAAAGGTCGCAAAAACCTGGACTAAATTTGGACTAAAATCATGAGTTGATTCTACCGGATTTGAACTAAAATGGAACAAACGAAGAATCCGCTCCTCGAAGCTAGAAGGTGCTTGTGGAGCGGGAAATAACGGAATATTAACAAAGGCGACAGCCGGATTTGAACCGGCGAAGGTCGGTTTTGCAGACCGATTGCCCGCTCCCTTAAACCCTTGCTGCAAAAGGCTTGTAAATTTCATACTTCGGTGTTTGGACTAAATTTGGACTAAACGATATTATTGATTGACATTGGTTGGCTTGAAACTAGCATTATCATATTTTAAAAGTGCGATACATTTTGTACAGTCAGCGTTTTGAATCAGTTTGTAGATATTTAAATTATTCTTTCTTATAAACATCCCCCCGATGCTTACACTGTAGAATTTATATAAGCTGATTTTCATCATCAATTTCGTGGAGTAAGCTTTCTAGCTTGTCTCAATTGCTTTCGGGTCATTTCTTCTGCAATCAGCTTTTGTGATTCTTCTTCGATTTTTTTCTGTCGTTCTGGAGACAACTCTTGTAATTTTTCTCTAAAAGTTTTTCCCATAGGTTGTTCTCAATTTTCCTAAGTGTTGATGTTTGAATTGAGTTAAGTGTGCTTCAAGCCTGTCATCAGCCGTCTTGATTAGTTGCTTGTAAAAACGACTTTCACTGCTAAGAGACTTATCACCTGCAACTAATAATATTGCATCGCGTCTGGGGTCAAATGCAAATGCGACGCGCCAAACAACAATAGGTCATTTCAAGGTGCGATAGCCCGAAGGGCGACGCTTCGCGTATCGCCACTAAAAACCTAGTTTTATTGAGAATTTACTAATTTAATTGAGAATTGTACTCCGAGTTCACCTGCATCGCGCTACTCCCATTAATTCATCAGCGCGAGTATCAACTTCAGAACGGCTGCTGCTTCAGTAGTTTGTCTTATAATATTTCATAAAAATGTACTAACAGTATGCAAGTTGCTTTCGACCTACCCTCTGGAGGTTGCTGCTCAACTGAACCTTTTTGAAGATAAACTACCTTCCATCATTGAACTGAGGATGCGAGAGTCAAATGACCGAACCGCAAGTTAAATTTTCAGGGCTAACTGAAGTTGTAGAGTTTTTAGCGAATCTCCCTACTCCCGAAGCTATTATTGCTTTGCATCCCTCGGAAACTCTTCAAAGTCAGATTAGTAATTTGCTAGAAAAAAATAGGACTGTTGGTTTAACACCTGAAGATGAGAAAATATGGCAAGATTATCAGTATTTAGAACATATTATAAGAATGGTAAAAGCTAGAGCTTTCTTAAAGCTGAAGGAAACTCAAGCGTTGTGGGAGTAAAACATATATCAACGCAGCTCTACATAAACAGGTTTATCTGCATAACAAGAGGGTGGTGTGAATATTGCTTAATTCTGGATATCGCGGATGAATCGCTCTTCACGAAGTAGATCATGTGATTGCTGAAAACACGGAGGTTTGACCAAAGCGGACAACTTAGCTCTTTCTTGTACCTTATGCGAAACATTTCATCTGCATATAAACGCGCCATTATTTAAGCAACCTGGTTTGCACGAATAGCAACCTCAATTTCTTCTGGATAAGCATCTGCATATATCCAAGCATTAACGGTGGGCGGCTGCGCTAATATGTGGATAATCTTGCAAAAGTTGAGCTTCAGTAATTCCTAGACGACGCTAAACAACTAATAACCAAACTGCAATGCGAGTTCCGGTGATACCATCGCTTCTCCACCACAAACACCAGGTGTTTTAGTAATACCTTTTGCTTCTATGTTGATGGTCTGGGTCAGATTAAGGATAATTGCAGCTTTTTCTGCTGGTAGTAGCGCTCTTATTTGATTTTCTAGTTCTTGCGAAGTCATAATTGTTTAACGTCTTAAACTTTAATAATATAATTCAATGTTTTTACATATATGGAAAGTGCATCATCTTCGTAAAGCGCTTCTTCGGCTTCAAAAATTTGTTGCTCAATTATTTCTTTCAGCTGACATTTTTCTTCTAAATCAAGGGAAGAAATTGCTTCTGTTAGAGTTTCTAATAAGAATTGTAGTTTAATAATGGCTGGCATTTTTTCCTGACTGAGTGTTTGCTTTTTTATCTAATACCATCATGCAGATTTTAACATTTATAGTTTTTTTAATAGGTAATAAAAATGAGTACGAAAATTTACAATTTCAAACTTTGTGAAGCGTGATATCCTCCATCTGATACTTTTTACAAGATAACTGTGTAATTATCTATTTCTTGACTAATATTTTCCATTTATTTTTAATTTCTGACGGGACGTATCAATCTTTAAAGTTTTATAATTCTTAGTGGAAAGACTATAGGGTGATTCAAATTCTACAGTTGGCAAATATTAAGCTACACCAAAATCTGTGTATTGCCGTACTTCCGGTGGATGGAAACCAAGGATAATATCTTCTTTCGGAACACCAGCTTCTAACAACTCCTCAGCAACCGGACGATTTGTACCGTCGTGTTGAATCCAAATCTTTCCTTGAATAATGTCAATGTGTACAACACAACCATGCACCCTACGTTGCCCATCCCAACCTACATGCATTACTTCATAATGGTCTTTGTCTGGGTTAACAATTGCTTCAGTTTCTATTTGACCATGAGAAGGTTTATACTTTGCCCGACGAGTAGATTAAATCGCGAACTATTTGACGATAGTGATTTAAGGTATCCATTCGATAATTCTCATGCAGAAGCTCATCAAACACCAAAAGTTTTATTTTTAAGCTTTTAAGTACTAATTGTCCTAATTTTTCTGTAAAAATACTTTCATATGAGCGTTTGGGAACAGCTAAATAAAGTATTATTTCGGATTCTGTTTCTGTAAGAATGCTTTGATAAATACTATATTGCCCCGCAGCTTCTTCTAAATCTCTAACTGGTGAAGGTTTTAAAAAACTTTTAATTTCAACTGCTATTTTTAGGTTATCTTTTTGCGCTGAAGAAGGTTGTTTTTTCTGCCGCTAAATCAACATAAAGTTCTCTTTCGCTTCTGGTGGTAGTGAAACAGTTGCTGGGGTCGGTTTCCGTCCCAGCAAACTGTTGAACCCGAAGGGCGATAGATTAAATACTTCGAGTCCTTTCAATATTAAAGTAAGTTCGCTGACATTAAGGAATTTTAATTCTACCGAAGTACGAGAACTATACCAACAACATACTCAGGATACAGGACAAATTTTTACAGACCAAGCAATTGATATAGCTTTTGATTTGACTCAAGGACAACCTTGGTTAGTTAATGCTCTTGCCAAAGAAGTCGTAGAAAACATCCTCACAGATAGAAATGTGGCAATTACAAGCGAGTATATTCTCAAAGCCAAAGAAATATTAATTGCACGTCAAGATACTCATCTTGATTCGCTTACAGAGCGTTTGCGAGAAAAGAGGGTAAAAGCAATTATTGAACCCATACTCGCAGGTCAGACTTTAGGAGATACTCCCGGCACGACGAGCGACAATATTTGATTGATTTAGGGCTTTTGCGACGCGACCCAGCGGGGGGACTAACGATTACAAATCCGATTTACCGCGAAGTTATTCCCCGTGCTTTGGTGCAGGGAACTCAAGATAGTTTACCCCGAATTAGTCCGAGTTGGTTAACCAAAAGTGGAGAATTAAATACTGATGCTTTACTGCAAGCGTTTTTAATGTTCTGGTGAGTCCAGTTGCGGTGGACGGGTTCCCCGGCATAAGCAAACTGGCGTTAGCGTAGCGTGCGCGAAGCGCATACCCGAAGGGAGACAACACGGTGAACCATTACTTAGTAGCGCTGTTTACCATGAAATTGCACCCCCTACACCGTACTGATAGCATTTTTACATCGCGTTGTTAATGGTGGTGGAAGCTTAGAACGCGAATATGCAATTGGAAGCGACAGGATGGATTTATGCTTAAGGTATGGAAAAGTAACGCTAGGGATAGAATTGAAAGTTTGGCGAGATAAGAAGGGCGACCCGTTAGAAGATGGTCTTGAACAGCTAGAATCTTATTTAGCCCGGTTAGGAGAAAATTTTGGTTGGTTAATAATTTTTGACCGAAGAAGCAAAGCTCCTTCAATTGAAGAACGTTTATCAACTCAAGTTAAAACTACAGAGGGGGGACGTTCTATTACTGTAGTGCGAACATAATTCATCTTTAACAGGACTTACGCAACTGGCACATTGCGATACACCTTCGGTGTCGGCTTCGCCTATCGCCAGTCGCCAGTATTTTAGTACTATAAAAACTCATCTGTAAAATCAGCCCTTCTTATAATTGTTAACAGTAATTAATCTAGTAAGTAGTCTTTCAAATTTCATGAGAAAATGATTATTGGTGCATCATTAAATTGGTTAGCAATGAGATTTACTAAACTTAATTATTGCCAATATTTATTAAGTAGTCAGATTAATTATACAGTTACACACTTAGCAGAACATTTAGAACAAATAAGTCATGACACAATCAATCGCTATCTTAGAAATGAAAAATTAACTCCAGGTTTACTTTGGGATAACGTTAAAGATTTAATAGTTGTTGACCAGGATGCTTATATTATATTTGATGATACAGTTTTAGATAAAAGATTTTCGGCTATATATGGAGATAGTCCGAAGGCAATATAGTGGTAATGAACATGGTGTTGTCAGGGGGATAGGAATAGTCAATTGTATTTATGTTAATCCTAAAA
>JBCCSG010000439.1:0-5411 GCA_039200565.1 Cyanobacteria bacterium P01_D01_bin.50
CTTGATTATTTCTATTTTCCTCAATCATTTGATTAAATTCTTCAGAATTAACAAGTTTTTCGGTTTCTTCGTTTTCTTTATCTCGTTCTTCCATTCTTTTCAAATCATCACTGGTCGGGAAATATAGTTGGTCAACATCAAGCTTTCCTTCTGCCAATAATTCTCCCCTCTACCGCAACTTTTTCCACTTGGTGTAAATTGCGAGCCAAATCTTGATTCCAAGTCTCAAACAGAAGTTGCAGAACTTCCGGCGCATCTTTTAGCATTACTTCTAATTGTCCGGTAGCGACCAAAATCAGAAATAAAGGGTCATCCTGGGACAAACCGCAGCTTACAGCAAAACTCAATACCTGCTTTTTAAACTCTTCGCTTTTACCATTTAGAGCTTCAGCCAGAAACTTATTAACTTGGTCATTTTCTTTACGATTTGAGTTTTTATCACCGGGAGCAACTTCCTGTGTCATTTAACCAATCCCGTCTCGGAAAACGCTGTATGGACTTCTGCAAGAAAATTCTTTACCCGCTGTCTCGATATCACCTTTATCTCAGGATGAGAAAGCGCACTATTAAAAGTAATCCCTAACCTGTCATCTTTATTCCTCCATTTATTACAAATACAATCCCAATCTTTTTATTAACTAAACTTTGCTTGTTTCTATTGTTGAAGCTTGTAGAAATGTCGGAGCAAGCCTTGCATAATCCCCACCAAATTGATGCGTACCGACATTGTGTAAAAAAACACCCATTTGTTCGATATTACGGCCATTCTTCAGCGCACCTGTATCAAAGGGTTCAAAACCTGCATCTCTTACCAGTTGAAAGACAACTTCTTTTGCCGCGTCATCATCACCAGCTACGAAAACTGCTGGTTTAACCGGATTATTAGACCACTGATTACTATCTAAAACAGTCGAGGGCATAGTACTAAATGCCTTGACTACTCGAGCTTTAGGCAAACGTTTTTGCAGTTCTTCAGAAGTCGAGCTAGATTGCATAAACTCTAAATCGTGATAGTGTTCAAACTGTTCGCTGACCTTGAGGGGATTCATAGTATCGATAATAATCTTGCCTTCTAAATCCCCTACTTGAGCTAAAATATCATCCAAATTGAGCCAATAGACAGAAAATAATACTGCTTCGCCAAAATCTGCTACTTGCTTGAGCGTACCGCGATTGGCTCCTGCTACTTCTAGCATAAATTTATCAAGTTTTTCTTGATTCCCCTGTTTGGTAAGCATCAGTTCGTGTCCTGCATCATACCAAGGTTTAGCTAAAGTACGACCGATGTTACCTGCGTTAAGAATACCAATTTTCATGATGTTTGCTCCTTTTGGTTTTAAAGTAATAGTGAGTAAGAAAAGTTTGGTTTAAGCTGCTTTACGCGCTAGTGCAACACCAGCAGTATTTTCGTAAAATTGACCACCTGCAATCAGACCATCTCGCATATCGAAACGAGCAATCCAATCACTATCGGCAATCTTTCCGGTTTGACGATGGCGGAAGGTAAAGTGACCTTCTACAAAAACACACTCACCAGCATCGCTGTAGCGCTTTGGTTCAAATTCAAGTGCTTCAAATTCTGAAAACAAAAGTGTAGTCAATCTGATGTATCCTTCTTTACCTTTATGGGTGTAACCAGCCCAAGGAATTGCTTCTCGCAGAATCTCATTACCACCACTACCGACAATCCACTTAAAGTTGGGTTGAGCGTAGGATTGAAAAGCGCGGTCAAAATCACCTGCATATTGTGCTTCCAGAAACTTTTGTACTGTTTGAATGTTGGTTAATGTTTTCATATTAATTTCTCCATAAGTTCGTGTCGTCTTAGTAAGCAATTTGCATTATGGTTGTTGTTGGTGGTTCAGCTAGGACTTCCTTCAATACCACCAATCCAGCTTTGAAATATTCGGTTTGTTCGTGGAAATCAACAGCATCAATTGAATTCCAACGGTCGTAAAGGTAGAAAATAGTTGAATCGTTGGCATCGCGATTGACGTGATAGGTAATATTTCCTGCTTCCTGACGCGATTTCTCTACAACAGTTTGCATTGCTGCTTCCAAACGGTCACCTGCTGCTTTGTCTTTGACACGAACGGTGCTAAGTAAAGCAAAGGGCTGATTCGGATTATCTAATGTTGAGTGTAATCTTTGTTGGAGAGTTTGTTGTCCGCTCATTTCTAGACCTCTTTTTCTTTAAATTCTTTTAATTGGAATGTTGTTTTTGCATCCATGACTAAACTTTATCTAGTTTTCTTGGATTGATAAATACCCAAAATTGCAATAGACTGTTGACTATGAAATCAACAATCGACCTCGAATCCCTCGAAATTTTCCGCGCTGTTATTGATGCTGGGAGCTTTACCGCAGCAGGTGAGATGCTTGATAAAGACAAAGCACACGTTAGCCGAGTTGTCAGTCGCTTAGAAAAACGCTTGGGTGTACAACTCCTGAAACGCTCAACCCGAAGCTTAAGCATCACTGAAATCGGTCGCGACTTGTACGAGCGAGCTTGTGGTATTTTAAATGCATTGGAAGAGACACAAGCCTGTATTGCTCAAGCTCATGGAGAACCTCGCGGACTGCTTAAAGTAACCGCAGGAACGGAGTTTGGGTTAATGCGAGTCAATTGTTGGATATCGGAATATCTCAAACGATATCCCCAAGTGCAGGTGGAAGCAGATTTTTCTAATCGTATAGTAGATGTGATTCACGAAGGTATTGATGTTGCGATTCGGGTAGGACCATTAGTAGATTCGGAGTTATCTGTTCGTCCTTTGGGCTACATTCGCTATGGTTTGTACGCGAGTTGTGCCTACGCTCATGCGCGGGGAGAACCTGAATCTTTACAAGCTTTATCAGAACATTCACTGATTATGTTTTCTCCCAGGGGTAAACCTGTCTGGTCGTTAGTGAATGGTAAACAAAGCCAGGAGATTACTGGCGAAGCGCTATGTATAATTAACAATAGTTTGGCAGCTAGAGATTTAGCAGCAGACGGACTAGGGATTGCTTTGTTACCGCATTTTCAGGCAGCACCATTAGTTTCCCAGGGTAGATTGACTCAGATACTCAAAGATTGGGAAAGAGTACCCGTACCCGTGTCAGCGATTTTTACCTCAAGTCGTTACATGACACCTAAAGTCAGAGCGTTTGTTGATTTAGCTGTAGCGGATTTCAAAGCTTCCTTGTAAATACGCGCACCTACAGCAGATTTGATTCCAATGAGGTCACATATATTCTTTATAAGGCAGGGAGCAGGGGGAATGTACCTCATCTACTTTTCAAAACACTGTATGTAAAATACCCCACGTATAAAATACGGGGGCTTTCGATAGCTTTAGAATTAGTTAAACAAGCTGATAATTCAAGCATCTGCATTATGCTTTAACAGTTGTTCTCAAAGCGCGAAGTTTCTCTTTTGCTTGTTCGGGAGTTAACCTGACATTCCAAAGTGGACTACCTGGGTCGAGAGATTTTGATTCTGCTATAGTTCCAACTTTGAAGGGAATCAAGCCCGAATCTTCGATAAGCTGTCTGACTACTCGCTCGTCTTTCTCTTCATCTACAGCGTAGGTCATAATTAGGCTTGGTTCTAGAACATTACTATGTTGTTCTACATACTCAGTCCACAATGTAGTAAAAGCTTTGGCAATACGAGCGTTGGGAATTTTCTGCTGCATTACTACACCAGCCACTTCATTTTCTCCAATAAGTTGCTTTAAGTTGCCATTTTCATCGCTATAAAGTGGATTGGTTGTATCAATTACCAGTTTGTCGTCAAGGTGATTTTTTATCTGGTCGATTGCTGAGTCAACCGTGCGGTAATTTACAGCTAGAATGATAACTTCGCCAAAAGCTGCTGCTTGGTTAACTGTGCCTACTTGATAATTACCAGCCTCAATATTCTCAGGATTGCGAGACGATAACATCACCTCATGACCTACTCTTTTAAATAATTCTCCGTATGTTTTACCAATTGCTCCTGCGCCGATGATACCGATTTTCATCTTGTTTCTCCTTTTTTATTTCATTAATTGATTGAATTGTGCGATTGCTATATCTTGAGTAAAATTTTGCCCATGTTGTTACAGTCTTCTATAAGCTGATGGGCTGCTATAGCATCTTCTAGAGAAAATATCTGAGAAATTTGAGGCTTGAGCCATCCTTCCCTAATAGCTTGCCAAACTGCATTAGCTCTAATTATTCTTTCTTCACGATTAGCAATATAATCAAATAAATCTGCACCATGAAGAGCTATGACCTAGTAAGTGATTTTGTAGACAAGCCTATACACTTATGTACAACTATCAACAGACATGACAGAAGTTTACAACTACAGAAACTAGTAAATAAAATTAACATAAACAGTCTTTACAATCATATGAGCGTATCTTTATCATCCATATAACAAATAAATTTTGATTTGCCCAAGGTCTTTAATTAAATAAAAACTGCGTGCCACAGTGTTACTAACTTCAATCAAAACAAAGCTAAAACTTAACAGCCATCAAAAGATGTTGATGTCAAAGCACGCAGGCATCAAAAGATTTACATTTAATTGGGGTCTTGCTACTTGGCAAGAATTATACAAAGCTGGATGTAAATTTAATTATCGGACTCTGAGAGCTTTCTTTAATAAGCACCTAAAAGCTGAGTATTCTTGGATAAAAGAAAAAGGAATATGCCAGAAAGTTACCGAGTTTGCTTTTGAAGATTTGAAAGATGCTTTTAACCGATTTTTTAAGAAACAGGCAAACTATCCTAAATTCAATAAAAAAGGGAAAAATGACTCTTTTACTATAAATAACTGTGGTAAACAAATGCCATTTGGTGGAAAGTCGATTAAATTACCTGTTATTGGTTGGGTTAAATTACATGAAGGATTACCATCAGGAACAACATCAAAAGTAACAATATCTCGAATAGCAGATGACTGGTATATTTCTTTTACTTATTATCAAAAGAAACCAGAGAATGTTGAATCAAAAATAGATGCCGTTGGTATTGACTTAGGAGTTAAAACTCTAGCAACTTTATCAACCGGAGTTGTTTTTGAAAATGCAAAATATCTCAGAAGCTACTTAAAACAATTAGGTCGCTTACAACAACAATTAGCTCGTAAAGAATATGGAAGTAGTAATAGAAAGAAATTAAAAATAAAGCTACAAAGAATGTACCGAAGAATAACATTTCTTCGGAAAGATCTACTCCACAAAATTACTCATTACATATGCAAAAATCACGCGAAGATTGTAATAGAGGATTTGAACGTTTCTGGAAGTGCGATTCGTTCAATCTAAATCCGTAAGGAGGGACGATTGACATCAGTAAAGTAACTGGTAACAGTTGAGTAAGCACTTAAATCCTTTACTGGTGATAACTTGTGACTCATGTAGGTGAGGGTAAGTAAA
>JBCCSG010000440.1:0-5390 GCA_039200565.1 Cyanobacteria bacterium P01_D01_bin.50
AATAGTTGTAGAAATTATCTTTGTATAAGTTCAGTTCGTAGTAGCGCTTCAGCGCTATCATTCACCAGTACAGTAGAAAAATAGTTGTAGAAATTATCTTTGTATAAGTTCAGTTCGTAGTAGCGCTTCAGCGCTATCATTCACCAGTACAGTAGAAAAATAGTTGTAGAAATTATCTTTGTATAAGTTCAGTTCGTAGTAGCGCTTCAGCGCTATCTTTCCGGAGTGCGCTAAAGCGCTACTACGAACTACAAATCATCCCAACCTTTACCATAATCCCTTACTGGATATTCAACCCAACAATTTCGTAACCATTCTCTACCATAATTTTCTAAATACCAGTGAACGCTACTTTCATGCCAATCATAAGGAGATTTTGCCCAATTATGCTTTACCGGATTGTAATGAATGTAATTTAATGTTGTGTAATAATGACCTTCCGAACGAATAGCGCGATCGCTAAAGGAATACCAAATTTTACCTGTGGTATTTTCTTCAAGATTCCACTGACGAGCAAGGGAACCATGAATTAAACGAAATGTTTTACTTAAATCTTTAAAATCTACAGTTTTTGTAAGTAAATGATAGTGATTGGGTAATACTATCCATGCTAATATCTCAATTCCTTGATTAATGAATTTATTGAATATTTCATTTAATAATTGTTGACGACGTTCTATTGAATTTATACGACATTTATGTTCATAGCAAGTTGTTGTAATCAAATAAAATTGACTATCTTTGATTGGATGTGGTGGTGAATGTCGAGGAAAACCTTTTGCTAGTCTTTCTTGTACAAGAATAGCTTTTTGTTCTGGGTTAAGTTTTCGATATTCGTACATAAACTTAGACTGGTAGTTGCGCTACCTTCTGAAATTTTATTTTTTTTAATTTAATTTTGTTTTTGGTAAAATTGCTAAAGTTTAGTTAAATTTATTAAATGAAATTGTGAATATTATTTTATTTATAAAAATGAAGAGGCGCTGAAGCGCTACTACTTGCAAATCACTTCTCCACCTCCAACCCCCGCTTTCTCCAACCAGACATATCACCTTCCAAATGCAAAATATCTGTAAAACCTGCTTTTTTCAAAGTATCTTCAGCAATATTCGCTCTTACCCCTCTTTCACAATAAACAATTATTTTTCTTTTACCGAAATTGCGAACTTTATCAATACGAGATGGTAATTCTCGATATTCTATATTAATTGCTCCTGGAATTCTACCTTCAGCATATTCTTCAGCGCTACGTACATCCAAAATTACCGGAGCTTCTTCTACTTTTATCAATTCAATTAATTCTGTTGCAGAAATTTGTTTGCTTCCCGCAATAGTTCTGTTGCAAGCCGCAATATTGAAACATAATAATAATACAAATAGGAATACAAAAAACTTAGAAATATTTTGATTTTTTTTCATTATTAACTAACCATTTTCTAATTTAAAACTCAGATCAAATTAATCTTGACTTTATATCATACAATCACCCACTTAAACATAGATACTCTTGATTTTTGTGTTGCTGATAACTGCGCCTACATGAAAATCGATGATATTGTTTTCAAAATTAATTTGAACCCTTAATTAATTCGAGTAGATATAAAAAAATGTTATTTCGCCAACTTTTTGACTCAGAATCAAGTACCTATACTTATTTAATCGCTGATATTGATACCAAAGAAGCAGTCATTGTAGACTCAGTTTTAGAACAATTTGAACGAGATATAAACTTATTAAATGAACTCAAACTCGATCTAATTTATTGCTTAGATACCCACATTCATGCAGATCACATTACCGCTGCTGGTAAACTCCGTCAAGCTACGGGATGTCTGAGTATTTTACCGAAAAATTCTCAAGTTAAATGTGCTGACAGTTATATACAGCACGGACAAGTATTGCAGATTGGTAAAGTCACTATAGAAGGAATTTCTACTCCCGGACATACTAACAGCCATATGGCATTTCTGGTAAACGACACTCACTTATTAACTGGCGATGCTTTATTTATTCGCGGTTGTGGAAGAACTGATTTTCAAGATGGAGATCCAGGAATTTTATACGACTGCGTTACCAAAAGATTATTTACTCTACCCGATGATACTTTAGTTTATCCCGGTCACGATTACAAAGGACGTACAGTTTCCACAATTGCGGAAGAAAAACGATTGAATCCCCGATTTGCTGGAAAAACCCGCGATGATTTCATTAAATTGATGAACAATCTTAACCTTCCCTTCCCCAAGAAAATTAAACAAGCTGTTCCCGCAAATCGGAATTGTGGAATGTGAAGAGTGCTTGGTTGTTAGTCGATCGCAACGCCGGAATTTGAATTTCTCCCCCCTCTCCCTCATCTCTCCAGAAATATAGTCTTTGAATTTTGTAGGGTGTGCAACGGCTTGACTATTTATTGATATAAACTGTACAAAATGAAAATGCCGTTACGCACCATCCAATTTGAATAAAAACGAATTATCCCTGCTTATTCTCTTACTTCTGCGGTTTTTTATTTCTGGATGTTAGATTAACTTCGCAAACGATACCCCACACCTCTAACCGTCTCAATCAAATTGTTACCTAATTTTCTTCTTAAATGACCAATATAAACGTCAACAACGTTAGAACCTGGATCGTAATCATAACCCCAAATCCGGTTTAGTAATTGCTCTCTACTCATTACCTGCATCGGATGACGCGCTAATATTTCTGTTAAGTTAAATTCTCTGGCTGACATTTCTATTTCTGTATCTCCCAACCAAACTTGTCGTGTCAGCAAATTTAAAGTTAAATTACCAATTTGCAATTTAGTTTCGTCTTTACCCGTCGGTTGATGAACTTTACGCAACTGAACGCGAATTCTTGCGAGCAGTTCTTCAAAACGAAAAGGTTTTGTGATATAATCATCAGCCCCACTCTCAAGTCCCGATACCGTATCATCTAAACCATCTCGCGCTGTCAGCACAATTATTGGTAATGTCTCTCCACGTCCCCGCAGTTGTCTTAATACTTCCATCCCGTCGATTCCGGGAAGCCCTAAATCTAGAATTAAAAGCTCAAAATCCTTACTGCTAGTGATATTTGCAGCTTCTCTACCGTTATTAACGACAAGAATTGCGTATCCGTGCGCTTGCAATCCGGCTTCGATAAACTCGGCTACCCGTGGGTTGTCTTCGGCGATGAGAATTCGGTTCATTCGCTGTATCCTCAGAGATAGGAAAGACGATTGTAAAAGTTGAGCCTATTCCAAGAGTTGAATCTAGTTCAACCCATCCATTATGGGCATAAGCAATGGCTTCGACAATCGATAATCCTAAGCCTGCTCCTTCTCCGGGAGAATAGCGATCGCGAAGCGCATCCCCATTGGGGTTATCGCTGTCACTAGCACGAGCAAAGCGTTCAAAAATCCGTTCTTGATTTTCCCGAGCAATTCCAATCCCGGTATCCCTTACCCATAGATAAGCATAGTCATCTCGAACTGCCGAACCAAGGGCTATTGTATCGCCTTCTGCTGTATATCTAATAGCATTTTGAACGAGATTCATTACCGCTTGAGTTAAACGTCCTCTATCAATTGCAACCGGACTCAAACCCTTTGATTCTAGTCGCCAATCCCGTTTTGCCATGGCTTGTACTTTAAAGTATAATTCTTCGGTAAACCAGTCAAGTTCTTCGGGTTTAATTCGTAAGAAGTGAGGTTGTTCGGCTCTTGCAATTAGAAGTAAATCGTTGACTAAACGGTTCATCCGATTTAGTTCATCGGTGACTAACTCAATAGTTTCATTTTGTTTTTCTGGCCGATATTTGAGTACTTCTAAATGACCTTGAATAATGGTAATTGGGGTTCTTAATTCGTGTCCAGCATCTTTAAGAAACTCTTGTTGGGTTTCAAAAGCTAACTGAAGACGATCGAGCATAGCATTGAAAGTAGCACTTAATTCGGCTATTTCATCGTTTCCAACAGCAGAAATCCGCTTTGACATATCGGTTTGCGTAATTTCACGAGCCGCTTCTGTAACTTGACGCAGAGGAAATAGAACCCTTCCCGCACTTATCCAAGCAATTATAAAAAACAAGGTTAAAACAACAGTTGCTACCTTAATTACTAGGATAATCGTCTGGGTTCCAGTTTGATAATCCGCTCTGGCATCTCGAATCGCAACCACGACTCCCTTGGTTCCATTTATTTTAATAGGTTTGGCTACATAGTAAATAGGTCCATCAGGGAGAATTAACTCGTTACGGGTTAAATCGGAAACTGTTTCCCATTCTGTAATTAATTGAGAATTTTGAGTAATTTCTTTTGGTAGCAGTAATTGATTTGATTTAAAAATCCGTCCTTTTACTAATGTCAAAATATACTCATCTCTTGCAGCAATATGAAGCGGTAAAACTCTTTCAACAACAGATTCTAATTGATTTTTAGACGGATTATCATTAACCAAATTTTGTTCAACCAAACGATTAAATTTACCAACCTCTGCTACTAAAGCATCTTGAGTTCGATTTTGTAAAACATCACAGAAAATGTGACGAGTTACTCCAACTGAAAGCAATACAGTTGATGTGGTGAGCAGAAAATACCAAGCTAAAATGCGAAAGCGAACACTAGAGAAAATTCTTAGCTTAAAAGACTTTGATGTATTTTGATCAAATTCCCTATTCTTGCGATCGGAAAAAATCTTGGTTTTCATTAGTTCTTATTTAATAAAACGCTTGACGGGTAACCATGACGAGAAGCTAAAATTTCTAACCTGGCTTGAAATTGGTAATTCACTTCTTGCTTGGGAGGAGCAGTCATATGTTGCTGAAGATAATCCAGGTAATGCATCAAGCTTAAACTTGATTTTAGCGGTTTTGATTGAGGTGAATAAAATCTATAGCTCATGATTTTTTTATATCTAAAATTGATTTTTATTTTTAACTTTTGACTTTTGACTTTTTACTTTTTGTGATTCGTTTAAAGAACCCCCGGACTACTTTTCGCTGATCAACCGCGTGTAAAATAATAAAAGCTCCGAAAGTATAAGCTAGCCAAAAATGAATACTTCTACCTAAATCAACCAGTTCACTATTTTGAGGAAATAAATCAGGTAAAGTTATCCCCAAAAAGCGCACATTACCACCTTTAAAAGAATTGGAGAAAAAGAAACCACTGATAGGTACAGCCCACATGAATAGGTAAAGAGCAGTATGAAGAGCAAATTTCTGCATCCATTCACGACTATACTTTGGCAGACGCTTAGTATACTTCTTCCACCATACCCGCAGCAAAGTCAAAATTCGCCAGGTTAATAAAGCCATTGTTAGCACTCCCACAGTTTTATGAAAGTCGTAGAGAGGGTTGCGTATGAAAAAATCTCTGGGTAAACGTGCCATAAAAGCTCCACCAA
>JBCCSG010000441.1:0-5376 GCA_039200565.1 Cyanobacteria bacterium P01_D01_bin.50
GTTATCTTCCTCATAATCCAACCGTCGCAATAAATCATGAATGCGATACCAATCTTCACCCCGCTCCTGCGCTTCCCAAACAAAAGAAAATTCTGTCAAAACATCAAAACTAGGCTTGCTAGCAGAAAATTTCAATTCTTTCCCTAACAACTCGTAAATATCATAATTAAAACCACGACAAGCACTTAAAGCATGTACCGCATAATTTATTTCTCTATCTACATATTTCAACAAACGGTTAATCAATTCCTTAGCTTTCTTTGCAAAATTCCCATTAATATCAAGTTGACTTAACCCCTCCTCGCTTGCGGGGAGAAGTGCCGAAGGCGGGGTGGGGTTACCTTGGAAAATCACATCCGCACATAAACCCAATAAAAAGGGATGCACTTGATTTTGTGCAACACTAGCGTAATTAATCGCACTCTGCTGCAAAATGCGATCGCAAATTCCCGCTCTTCGCAAATACTCCCGAGCATCAGCTTCTGCAAGATGATTTACTAATTGAATATCTAAATACTGTTGAGAAATTGGGTATTCATCAGCATCTTGCCAACGTGGTATTTCTCTCCCCGCAACTACTATTACAATTCCATGTGAAAATTCCAATTCAGCCAAAAAATACCGCAGCCACTTATCTTGTTCAAAATAGCGATAATCTGCAATATCTCGCTGACTACCCCAAAAAGCTTCATGAGTATCAAAAAACAATACAAGTCTTTCTGGTGAATTTTTCTGAGACATTGCTGAATTTAAATCTTCAGCTAGCAATCTTGGTAATTCAAAAATTAATTCGGTGTCTAAATCCATATCCTGAATTTCTTTGATATCTTCCTTTTTTAACCCTCGCTGCTGCAATATTATGTAGAGGTTTGTACCCAAATATTTAAGAAAAATATCAAGTACTGCCTCAGCAAGTTCTGCTCCAGGAATCTGTGTTAAAGTGTCAACAATTTGTATTATTAATTCAAATTCTTCTTCAGGAAAAAGTTCTTTCCATCTTTCTTTGGTAAGATGATGTTTTTGATGTAGATACCAAACACAAGCAAAATCAAAAAGAGGAAAGCGCAATCTGTATTTTAATTTATTTGCTTCAATACCAATCTTTCGGCGCAACATTAATAAACCGTAAAATAAATCCTGGGGTTTATCGTCACCGTTTGGTGCTTGTCCAAAGTCGTGTAATACTGCTGGTACCCGAAGAAAATCATTAGTATTGTTAGGAATTGCAATATCGCTAGCTAATAATTTTAAATCTTTTTGATTCAGTATTTCCTGCCATATTTTTTTATCAAACCGATTGCAGCATTTCGTTCTTAAATACTTTAATAATAGAGATTTTCCATTACCACCATCGCCGTGAAAAAATACTATTTTTTCTGTTACTGGGTCATTATTAATATATTCTGCAAAATGTTTAATTAAATGATGTCGGTCAATAAATAATTGTAAAGCGCGATTCCCTTTAGAATTTGATGCTTTTTTATTATTTATGCTCATACCAGTAGCGATTGTATGTGGCGGTATTTAAGTAAATACTATCAAATTAATCTCGATTTATTTGTTTATAAAATCACATAGACTAGATTGCAAAAAAATTAAATTTTATTTTTTTACTTCTTGTTATCAAAGCAAAGAAGACTAGCGAGGTTGATATTCTCGTCCATGGTAGACGCATAAAATAATAACATCATCTTCAAGAATGACGTAGTGAATTATATAACTGTATTTTCCAAAAGATACTATAAGCTTACGTAAACCAGCAATTTCCTCTACTATTGCACCTCTACGTGGGTTTTCCTCCAAATCTTTCACGGAAGAGAGAATCGCGTGTATAGCAAGGGCTGCTGTAGAAGGATTACTAAAGTTTATAAATTTATAATGCCGATTTAAATCTTTAGTTGCGGTTTGACTCCAAATTATCTGGGACATTAACTTTCTTCGTTAGTTCCTAAACTATCAGCCCATTTACATACAGTATCATGTGCAACTCCAGAACCTTGACGATGGTATTCTTCTAGGGCTAATTTACTTTGTTGCACCATTTGAGCTTCACTCAGAGGTTGAAAATTCAAATCTCCATCTATCTCACCATATTCAAATGTATTTTCCATAACTGAACTTGGTTGATTTGCAAGTAACTGCTCAAAATCTTCTAAGTTCCCAGATGAATTAGTTAACCATGTCAAAAGAAGAGTTTTTACTTTTTCTGATGGTAAAACTTCAATATGTTCTAGTATCTGCTGTTTAACATTACCTGTTGTCATAATTATCTCAGCTTTAGAGTAGTGAAAATTTAAAACAAATACCAATTACCCATTACCCATTACCCATTACCCATTACCCATTACCAACCTCAACCGATATGCCAGGATTTTAACCCCACACAATATCATTTCCGTTTTTAAAATTAATACAATACCATCAAAATATAGCTATATACCTAGGAGAATATCTCAACGTGCAGCCAGATTTAATCGGCTTGGAAATTACTAAAGGAGAATTAAGACGCTTAGCCGGAGTAGATCCAGAAGATGTATTTCGTCCCTCAATTCTGAAAAACCCCGAAAAACGATTTGGTTTTTTGATTAACGAACTAATTACAGCCCTAGCTTTAACTCCTATTGTTGTCGGTTTTATTTATGCATTTATTATTTTACCTACCATTGGTTCCTCAACTCTTCTCGGAATATTATTATTAGCTTTTATACCAGTGACACTGATATTAATACGGTGGTTCTGGCGAAAAAAAAACTGTCCTCAATCTTTAACTAAACTTCTCGATGAAGTCGATGAATATCATGAAGTTATACAAGCGATCGATATTAACGATCAATTAGCATCATCGGGAAATACCCAAAGTAATATTAGCGATCGCGATCAAGTGATTGCAGCTTTGCAACTAATTCGAGAAGATTTAGTACGGGCTTTGAAAACGGAACGAATTTTACGCGATAATAAAAAGTTACTTGCTAACAATCAAGATTTATTTGTCAATAATTTAGCCAATCTGCAAGCTTTGCAAGTTAGTACGGAAGCTGGCGAATACGCTGAACTTCTCAATCAATCATTGCAGATTGCTGTTGATGTTCAATCTCAGATCAGAAAATTACAATCGCCGAAGTAAGGTAGAGGTTTTTTCATCTGTCCCCTCTCTTTAATAAGAAGAGGGGTGTCTGTAAAGACGGGGTGAGGTGATTTCCACTTTATCTGTCACTTCTCTTTGATAAGAAGAGGGGTGTCTGTGAAGACGGGGTAAGGTTATTTCCAACCTAGAAGAGAAAAGATAAAAATTTTCCAGGGATGTTTCCGAGAGTTGATTAAATGACTACAAAACCAAAAATTATTGTTCTGGATGACGATCCCACGGGTTCTCAAACAGTTCACGGTTGCTTGCTGCTAATGCACTGGGATGTGGATACTTTGCGCTTGGGATTAAAAGATGATTCACCGATTTTTTTTGTTTTAACAAATACTAGGGCATTAACTCCAGAAAAAGCTGCCTCTGTGACTGAAGAGGTTTGTCATAATCTGAAGTTGGCACTAGATGCTGAAGAAATCAAGGATTTTCTAGTTGTTAGCCGTAGTGATTCGACTTTGCGGGGACATTACCCAATTGAAACTGATGTTATTGCCAAAACTCTAGGTCCTTTTGATGCCCATTTTTTAGTACCGGCGTTTTTTGAAGGAGGGCGTATTACTCGCGACAGTGTACATTATTTAATCGTTGATGGCGTGCCTGTTGCAGTTCATGAAACTGAGTTCGCTCGCGATTCGGTATTTGGGTACAATCACAGTTATTTACCCAAATATGTCGAAGAAAAGACGCAAGGAAGTATTGCTGCTGATTCAGTAGAACGGTTTTTACTTAATGATATCCGTGGTGGTAGTTTGGAACGATTGATGAAACTCAACGGTAATCAATGTGGTGTAGTCGATGGTGAAACCCAAGCTGATTTAGATAAGTTTGCTGAAGATGTATTAACTGCAGCTAGTCAGGGAAAACGCTTTCTATTTCGCTCTGCTGCAAGTATTTTAACTGCTTTGGCTGCCCTACCCCCCCAACCAGTTTCCCCAGAAAACATGGCTGAATATGTAATTACGGGTAAACCGGGAGTGGTAATAGTTGGTTCCCACGTCAAAAAAACTACCCAGCAATTAGAAACACTTCTGCAAGCTAAAGATATTGTAGGAATTGAAGTAGATGTAGCGCGGTTACTTGATAACGAGAATCAATCTGCTACACTGCTATCCAATATACTTAAAAATGTTCTTGAGGCACATAATGCCCGAAAAACACCAGTGGTTTATACCAGCCGTCAGGAATTAACTTTTGAGGATGTTAATACGCGGTTGCAATTTGGGGCTAAAGTTTCAGGGTTATTAATGGATGTTGTACGGGGTTTACCTTCTGATATCGGATTTTTAATCGGTAAGGGAGGCATTACTTCTAACGATGTCTTAAGTGATGGACTCAATT
Organism: Cyanobacteria bacterium P01_D01_bin.50; assembly: GCA_039200565.1. Taxonomy (GTDB): domain Bacteria; phylum Cyanobacteriota; class Cyanobacteriia; order Cyanobacteriales; family Nostocaceae; genus Rivularia. The sequence goes on from JBCCSG010000441.1 coordinate 4,478, forward strand.
TAAAGACAGCGCGTTTACTCGGCCAAATTCTTGCTGGTATTTCCATGGTACGCACTCCAGAAAATCATCCCCAATTCCCCAATTTACCAGTGGTACTATTTCCAGGTAATGTTGGTGATGTTAATGCTTTGGCAACTGTTTATCAAAGATTAAGTAAAAATATTAAGTGAGGTTTAATAATTTAACAAAAGTCATTTTCCCAAAAGAATACTTAAAGTTTTGCATTCTCACGGGGATTTAAAGAAATTATTACCTTCAAAAGTGCGTCAAGGGTTCTCATAAGAATTTTTTGATTCTAACAAAATTCTTATGGATGCCCGTCAATGAATCAAAACCTTTTCATATAGGTAGATTTTTCTGGCGCACCCTAAAAATTGGATACTTTTTCAGCGTAATTCCCGCTGTTGAATGTTAAATAATTACTTGATGTCCGCTTTTTGGCTCTTGTTGCATGACTTCATCTGAAGCTATCCCAGATTTTAATTCTAACAATCCTATTTCTGAGGCAGATTTTAAAGTTACCTCCGAACAAACTGAGGAATCTACTGTGACTTTAGAGGATAACTCAGTTTCTAATCAAACTCATGTAGAAGAAAATTCTACTGATACTCTAGAGTCAGTTTCTCATCAAAGTAACGGTGAAGAAAATTCCACTATTACTCCAGAGGATGATTCAGTTTCCTACCAAACTAAAATTGAGGAAAATTCTGTCCCCGAAAATGTAATTTCTACTCCCATCGAGCAACCGATTGAAGATCGCGAAAGCATGGATACTACCTTATTAAATAATAGGTTGAATCCAAAAATACAGGTAGAAATTGCAAGTGAAAAAGATAGATTGGTATTAATTTTACCAACCGTATCTCAAACCTCTGTATCTGAGTACAGTTGGTCTGAAA
>JBCCSG010000442.1:0-5366 GCA_039200565.1 Cyanobacteria bacterium P01_D01_bin.50
CATCTTGAAACTCTTACATAGCAAAGGTTTTAGCCGAAGCTAAAAAATGTGCTAGTTTCATTCGTTGGGAGGGGGTTTAATACTTTTGATTTATTACCTTGACTTTTGAGACTTCCCCTTCTAGAGCGCTCACATCTTGCACCATTCTCAACAACCGCCTTAGAATAAATTCTCAGGCTAATACACAAAGTCTGATGAATCAGACTGGACAAGGGTTTTAGTGCGTTTAACGTACTTTGTATATGCAGCCAAGATTGATTTCTCTGCGAGAAAGACTCCGGCTTACAAGGCGGGTATTAGGGCTTAACGACAATGGTACAAAATGTCAGTTAAAATAGACTAAAAATTGGATGGTGTATAACTAGTCAAATTTTTAATTATTGAATATATTTTGTAGTTAATTATTCGTAAGATACAAGATTTGAGACTCCCAACTCCTAACTCCTAACTCCTAACTCCTAACTCCTAACTCCCAACTCCCAACTCAATAACAGACGTAGCAGTGCTACGTCTCTACAACTCCTAACTCCTAACTTCTAACTCTCTCCATGTTCACCTGTTTTAATAGCATCAAACAAAGATGAGTAATCTTCGTTTTTCATTGACATTTTCATGGCTATTTCAAGGATTTCTCGCACACCTTGGATGCTGCTAACATTTAAACCGGCTGATTTGGCTTCTTCAATAAAGTAATCTGTATCTTTAACTAAATGTTTCATGGGGAAATTGGGATTAGTATAATTTCCATCCACCATGCGTTGCAGTTTTTTATCAAAAGTAGGTGCATAAAGCGCACTTTCACGCAAAATCTGCATAAATATGTCTGGATTAATACCTTGACTTTGGATGAATCCGAGACTCAAACCAAAGGCAGAAGTTAAGGATGCAATTAATTGATTTACTGCTAATTTTACCGCTGCTGCATTGCCTACAGGACCAACAAGTATGGGTTCGGGACCAAAATGCTTTAATAATTCTAGGCTACGTTTGTATTGGTCTCTTTGTGCGCCTACCATGACAATTAGTTTACCAGCTTTGGCTTCGGGTCTGCTGCCAAGTACTGGTGCTTCCATGTAGTCTCCACCAGCTGCCACTACTGCGTCTCTAATTTCTCTACTTTCTGTGGGGGTAATTGTCCCCATTTGGATTACCTGTTTTCCTTTCACACAGCGCGAAGACATATCTGAAAGCAAGACGGTGTAAATAGCAGCTGTGTTCGTAAGCATAAGTACTATATATTCCGCAGCAGCGATCGCTTGATGGGGATGCTCTACAACTTCCGCACCAGCTGCTCTTAAAGGTTCTAATTTTTCTGGAGTACGGTTGTAAGCAATTAACTGCACATTTTTTTCTAACAACCTTTGTGCCATTGGTTGTCCCATTAATCCAGTACCCAGAAATCCAACCTTCATGTTTTAGTTCCTTCTTAATATTAATTTAAAAATTATCTATGAAATGGGGAGATGGTAAGCCACTGCGTTGGTGAGGCAGCGCGGTGAAGGGGGGCTCCCCCACTCGCTATTGCCGAAAGGGTACGCATCGGCAGCGCGGCGTGCACGGAGGAACACGCACCGTTGTAGCGACTGCCGCCGACAGTCAGGCAAGTGGCGCAATCCGAAGGGGGAGATGGGGAGATAGGGGGATGGGGAGAATAAATTATTTCTAAATACTCACTACTCACCACTCACCACTCACCACTCACTACTCACTCCTAACTCCTAACTCCTAACTCCTTTACCCTCCAGCAGCGAAAGTTACCATTATCATTACTGATAGTAAAATTCCGGGAACAAGTAATCCGATTAACATTAATAAGTCATGAGTGGACATAATTATTACCTTTGTTGTGTTTTTATAGCACTGCAATCGTTGTTATGATAAACCAACAATCGCTGAGATAAAGTGAATAAATTTTTAACTTTTTAGATTTAGATAGAACTTATGCAACTGGTTCATTTTTCTTGTAGGGGAGGCAAAAAGTGGTGTAGATTTTCTTCCCACTTTATTGCCGTTGCTCGTACAGTGACTAATTTTTAACCCAATAATAAGGCAATCAGTGTACGGCACCATCCTCCTCTTGTGACAATTGGGGCCATTCCTGGTAGACTTACTCTGGTTGGGTAAAACCTTTAAGTGTTTGAGATATTTCCGTTTCTTTTAATCCTTTAGCTTGAACCAATACGTGGAAACCACCAAGCCCTAAAGGATCTAAAAGTTGGTGCAGTGAGTCGCGGCGTTGCAGTAGAGTAGATAAAGGTAGTTTTGACTGGGATAGAGTTGCTACACGCTCCCCTAATCCCAACGCCATCAAAAACAATCCTTGTTGCGTTAAACCAACTTTGCGTAAACTACGGCGATCGCCATTTTTTTCTAAGGCTGTAAAATCAACATGAGCGGTGATATCTTGTTGTCCAATGTTAATATACGGATCGTTGTGACGATGATGTCGAGTGTAACACTGTAAGGTTCCTCGATCGCGTCTGGGATTATAGTAACGGTTTTGAGTATAGCCGTAATCAATTGTTAACACATACCCGCGCTGCAAACGGTTTTCTACTACACCTAACCATTCTAAAGCTGCTAAATTAATTTCACTGCGATATCCCGAGGGGTATTTGTCAATATCAATTTCTAGCAAGTTTAAATAATTAACAAGTTCCGGTGTGGAGGGTTTGTCTGTAACTTCGGTGAATAACTGGGGTTGAGAAGAGGTAGAGGGGGTAGAGGGGGTAGAGGGGGTAGAAATTTCTATTTCCCCTTGTTCTTTTGTCACGTATATTTCGCGTAATTCTCCGTTTTCTAAGATGAATTGATGAACTGGAAAAGCATCTACTAATTCATTTGAAAAAAAGCAACCCGTAATAGAATTATTTGGGATGTCTTCTAAGTTGCACCAGTTGACTTCAAATTCTTTTAAGCGTTGTTGTTGAAGTTGTTTTAATCCAGGTGATTTTTCTACAATATTGTATTTTAAAGCTTTAAAAAAATCAGAATAGTTCTGTTTGATATAGTTTAGAATATCTGCGGCTAAATGTCCTTGTCCTGCACCCATTTCTATTAAATCAAAAGATATAGGTTTACCTAATATCTCCCACATTTGGAAAAATTGAATTGCCAACATTTCGCCAAAGTCAGCGCCGAGATGTACGGAGGTAAAGAAATCACCTTCTTTTCCCAGATTTGTGGCTTTTTGGGAATAGTAACCGTATTCTGGGTGATACAGCGCTAAGTTCATGTATTCGGCGAAGGTGATTCGTTTTTCAGGACTTGCGTTGATGTGTTTGATGATTTCTTGATATAATTGTTGATTTGATTCCATACTCAGCATGTTTAAATAATTTAAAATATTTTAGAAGGACGGCCCGCAACTGGTACATTTTTTTGTAGGGGAGGCAAAAAGTGGTGTAGATTTTCTTCCCACTTTATTGCCGTTGCTTGTACACTGACTAATTGTTAACGAAATAATAAGGCAATCAGTGTACGGCACTATCCGAGTCTTGTGAGAATCGCATAAGTTCAGAACTTAAAATATTTTAGATTGGATTAACTAAACAATAGCAATATTACTTTTTAAGTAGGTAGGCGTAATTAAATATAAGATGAAACCTCACCCTGCCTAGGGCTTCCCTCTCCTTACTAAGGAGAGGGATTGAGGAGCCACTGCTGCACCAGGGTTCCCTGAATGTGCAAGTGGCGTGGTGAGATTTTATATTTAATTTGACCAACTTACTTACAATACTTTTTTAATAAATTTGTCGCTAATTCAAAACTATTGGGTTGAGTTTGTACTGTATAAGCTTCTCTTTCTAAATTTTGCCTGTGGATATTCCTATAACGTAAAAAAAGTCGTCGAGTAGCTTTCATAGGTTGAAGTTTCAAACCCAAAGGTTTCATTTTCCCTTTTCCCGCACATAGTTGTGCTGCATGAACAGATTCATGGATTATAACTGGCATAGAAAATTCTAAATCAAAAACTACTGGATTTATCCATATCTTTTTGTCAGGGACTTTTAATAAACCATAAGCTCCTCGCTTCGGTGGTAATTCAATTATTACCTCAAACCCATAATTTTCTAATTGATTTTTTAATTCTAAAAATTTTGGTGGTAGATTTTTAGTTTGAGCAATTAGTAATGAAGAAGAAAGAATTGCGATTTTTAAGATTTGGTTCGGAAGAATCAAAAAATCACCCATAAGTGTAATGTCAATACTGGGAATACATCTTGTAAACTATAACTGTTGTAATCGCGGTAAGTTTTTATGAAAGAGTTAAAAACACTATCCAATGACCAAGCTATTACAGAGGAAATGGATGCTTATTTACAAGCTTACATGGAAACTAAGCGTTTTATGGGTTCTGTGCTGGTTGCTAATGGAGATGAAGTGATTTTAAATCGCGGTTACGGAATGGCTAATTTAGAACATAATATTCCGAATACCCCACAGACTAAATTTCGACTTGGTTCTATTACTAAGCAGTTTACAGCAACAGCCATTCTACAACTCCAAGAAGCAAAGTTGCTTGATGTAAACAAATCAATTTCCACATATTTACCAGATTATCCCAATGGCGATTCCATCACTGTTCATAATTTGCTCAACCATACTAGTGGAATTCTTAGCTACACAGGATTTCCTGATTTCCTTGAAAAAATGAGGCTGAAAACAACAATAGATGAATTAATTGCTCGGTTTAAGGATAAACCTCTGGAATTTGAACCTGGAAAACGTTGTGAATATAGCAATTCAGGTTATGTGGTGTTGACGAAAATAATTGAAGTTGTTTCGAGTCACTCTTATCCAGAATATTTACAGGAAAATATTTTTAAACCATTGGGTATGAATGATTCTGGATATGATCAACATGAGTTAATTTTATCCAATCGGGCTTCTGGTTATGGATTTTTAGGAGACAATTATTTCAATGCAGAATTTATAGATATGACATTAACCTCAGGTGCTGGGGTATTGTACTCAACGGTGGAAGACTTACATAAATGGGATAGAGCGCTTTATAGCGAGGTAATTCTCACAGAATCTTCTAAACAAGCAATGTTTGCAACCACTGTTGAGAGTGATTTAGGAACAGAGGATAAAATATATATGGGTTATGGATGGGTAATAGATACTCATTACCAACGTAAACGTGTTCTTCATAACGGAGGTATTAATGGTTTTTCCACCAGTATCTCTAGATATTTAGATGATTTTTTTGCAATCATTGTACTCAGTAATGTAGAAACAACACCAGCTCAAGCAATTGGCAATGATTTAGCTGCTATTTTATTTGGTGAATCCTACGAAATTCCTAAAAAGCGTCAAGCAATTGAACTAAATCCTTCGATTTACCAAACTTACGTCGGAAA
>JBCCSG010000443.1:0-5339 GCA_039200565.1 Cyanobacteria bacterium P01_D01_bin.50
AACTTATTGGCAACTACATCAGCAAGATAAAACCGCTTGGACTCTGGAAATGGATTTACGTCCGGCTGTTGAGAAGTTTTAAATCTTTTGTAAGCACACTGTAATTAACAAAAATCAATATAAATTCAGAAAATTTGACCATTGGAAATTAATTGTAATTTCCTGGTCAAATTATCAAAAATAGGTCCAAACAGATTTTATATAAATTTGATTTTACATTAAAAAGTGATCTACATCACGTCCAAAAAACAAGTTAACTTCGTTAGATAAATAAAAAAGATTTGCATTATAAATGACATTTTTTTCAATAAAGGTGATTTTTGTATTTTTTTGTAACTAATTACGGAAAAAATATGATGTTTATATATAGATTTGTTAAATTACTAGCACATTAAAAGTATTGAAAATTACCTAATAAAAGTATTATTACATAATAATCATCCGGTTTACTTTTCTGAAGTTTCAGACAGTTGTATAAATCTATAAATCAAGTTAATTTTAATAGCATTAACTATAGTCTTCTGACTTTAATCAATTTCAAAGCCTCTTTGCTAACAATAGTTATAAGTAAAGCTTCGTCAAACTTAAATTAAAACAACGACCTTTTATTCAATTTATTTATATAGAGGAAACTAAAGAACGTGAAAGTATATAAAGCCTTTACAAGATTACTTGTAAACGATTGGAAAGCTTGTGTTTCTTTCTATAAAGACATCATGGAATTTGAATCGGTAGTAGAAGACGAACGAGGTGGATATGCAGAGTTTAAAGTCGCAGATATGAAACTCAGTATCTTCCGAAGAGAAGAAATGGCACGGATGGTTCACAATAGTGAAATGCCTGCAACTGCCCAATGTCAAGACACCGTAGCCTTAGTATTTACTGTTAATGACCTAGAAGAAGAATGTATAAAACTTAAACAAAAAGGAATTAAATTAACCGCAGAACCAATGAATAATCCCATGTATGGAATTAAAACAGCTTATGTGCGCGATCCGGATGACAATTTGATTGGTCTTTATCAGATGCTCGTTTGAGGAGTGGAATAGAGGAGCCACTGCGCTGGCTTAGGTTCCCCAACTTGTAGCAAGTGGCGTGGGGTAGATAATTATTTTTGATTGTTAACTCCTAACTCCTAACTCCTAACTCCTAACTCCTAACTCCTAACTCCTAATTGTTCATTGAAAATGTCAAAACCTGTAATTTTAACTGTTGATGACGATCCGCAAGTTTTACAAGCCGTAGCGCGAGATTTACGCCAGCAATACGGAAATAACTTTCGGATTATGCGTGCTGATTCTGGTGCGACTGCTTTAGACACTTTAGAAAAACTCAAACTTCGCAATGAAACGGTAGCATTATTTTTAGCCGACCAAAGAATGCCGCAAATGTCGGGTGTGGAGTTTTTGGAAAAGGGTTTGGAAATGTATCCCAATGCCAAACGCGCTTTACTCACCGCTTATGCCGATACCGATGCCGCTATTAATGCCATTAATAAAACTCAAGTTGATTACTATTTAATGAAGCCTTGGGATCCACCGCAAGAACGGTTGTACCCCGTAATTGATGATTTACTTGATGATTGGATGGCGCATTTCCGTCCGCCCTTTGAAGGTATTCGCGTTATCGGTAATCGTTGGTCCCCCGATTCTCACCAAGTTAAAGATTTTTTGGCACGAAATCAAGTACCTTATGAATGGTTGGATATTGAATCATCCCAAGAAGCTCAAAAATTAGTCCAATATGCAGACTGCGATCGCCTTAAGTTACCTTTAGTGCTTTTCTCCGATGGTTCTTCTTTATTGCAACCGAATAACGTTCAACTCGCGGAAAAAATTGGATTGCAAACTCAAGCAGAAAAACCATTTTACGATTTAATTATCGTTGGTGGTGGACCTGCAGGTTTAGCTGCTGCGGTATATGGTGCTTCTGAAGGATTGCGGACGTTGATGATCGAAAAAGAAGCTCCGGGAGGACAAGCAGGAACGAGTTCGCGTATTGAAAATTACCTTGGTTTCCCCGTTGGTTTAAGTGGTGGCGATCTAGCAAGGCGGGCTGTAACTCAAGCCAGAAGATTCGGTGTGGAGATTCTGACACCCCAAGAAGTGCAGGGAATTCGCTTACAAGAGCAGTATCGAATAATTCAACTAAAAGACGGTAACGAAATTAGTTGTCATGCATTGATTTTAGCTTTGGGTGTAGCTTGGCGACGGTTGAATGTACCGGGAATAGAGCGTTTAACCGGTGCTGGTATTTACTACGGTGCAGCTCAGACAGAAGCGCGTTCCTGCGAAGGAGAACAAGTATATATTGTCGGTGCAGCGAATTCCGCCGGACAGGGAGCGATGTATTTTTCCAAATATGCCAGCAAAGTGATTATATTGGTGCGTGGCGATTCCTTGGGTAAGAGTATGTCTCAATACCTAATTGACCAAATTGAAGCTACGCCAAATATTGAAGTCAGATTGCATACAAGTGTAATTGAAGCAAAAGGTGAAACGAGTTTAGAACAACTTACCCTTGTTAATAGTTTGACTAACGAACAAGAGACAGTATCGGCAAGTTCGCTGTTTATATTTATCGGTGCTAAACCGAGTACCGAATGGTTGGATGGAGTCGTGGAAACTGACGATCGCGGCTTTATTCTCGCAGGTACGGATTTAACAGGCAATGGTAGCAATCGTCCTAAAGGATGGAATTTAGAGCGCGATCCTTTTTTATTGGAAACAAACGTTCCCGGTGTATTTGCCGTAGGTGACGTGCGTCACGGTTCGGTGAAACGAGTAGCTTCCGGTGTTGGTGAAGGTTCGATTTGCGTGCAATTCGTTCACAACTATTTAAGTAAAGTTTTGTGAACAATTATCAATGAACAACTAACCATCAACCATCAACCACCAACCACTAACAACGTTTTGTGAACAATTATCAATTATCAATGAACAATTAATAACTAACAACTCATTACTTATTACTCATTACTCCTTACTTATTACTCATAATGGTTTTATGTATTGAAGAATTGCAAACCCTGGAATTATTCAAAGTACTTCCTCAGAGTCGCTTGGAATGGGTTTGCGATCGCGCTGCTAAAATTCAGCTATCGAAGGGTGAAATTCTGATTTCTGAGGGTGATATAGCGCGAGGTTTGTTCATTTTAATGTCCGGGAAAATTGGTATTACTCGTTATTCGGAAGGTGTAGAAATGCCCTTAGGGCAACATGCAGCACCGGAATTTTTTGGAGAAATTCCCATCCTTTCGGATGAGCCAATTCAGGTAAATTTGCTGGGTTTAGATGACTGTCGCGTTTACGAACTTCCTGGAGAAGATTTTTTAGAATTGGTTCATGAATGTCGAGATTTTGAGCGGACAATATTTCGTGCAGTTCAAAAACGTTTGCGGGGACTCGAATCTTTTATCCGCAACCGCGAAAAAATGGCGGCGTTGGGTACGATGTCAGCGGGTTTAGCCCACGAACTGAATAACCCAGCAGCGGCATTAGTTCGGGCTTTGAAAGATGTTACCCCGGCATTGTTGGAACTGCAACGCATGAACTTAGTTTATGGACAACAGCGAGTCGAAGAAGAACATACGGATAAATGGTTGAAAATAAGGGATGATGGCTACGAATTGATTAATAATGACAAGTTAGATCCGATGACTATAGCCGATAAGGAAGAGGAAATACTCGATTGGCTAGAAGATTACGGAGTTGAAAATGCTTGGAATTTAGCTGAACCTTTAGCCGCTGGTGGAGTAGAGGTGAAAACCCTCGAAACAATGATGGAACGTTGGCGAGACGACACCAGCGAACTTAGAGATATGGGAATACGCTGGCTGGCGATTTCCTTTGATGTTATGTCTACTATAAAAAATGGTTTACGCGGTGCTGAGCGGATTTCGGACTTAGTACAGTCAATGAAATCGTACTCTCATTTAGACCGTGGCGTTCAACAATGGGTAAATATTCATCAAGGTTTGGAAGATACGATAAAGTTATTTTCTTTTAAACTCAAGCATGGTGTTGAAATTCACCGTTGTTATGGAGAAAATCTTCCCGAAATTCTTGCTTATGGTAGCGAACTTAATCAAGTTTGGACAAATTTAATAGATAATGCCATTGATGCAATGAAAGAAAAAGGCATTTTAGAAATCAAAACGTCTCGTTTTGAAGATGCTTTAAAAATAGAAATTAGCGATAATGGATCGGGTATTCCCGATGAAATACAATCGCGTATATATGAACCATTCTTTACAACAAAAGGTGTAGGAAAAGGTACGGGATTGGGTTTAGATGCAGTTAGGAGAATTATTGAAAACCGTCATCATGGAGCTATATTTTTAGAATCTCAACCAGGAAAAACAACTTTTAAAATTTTTCTGCCGATAGCTGGTTGTAATAGGACAAAATAATGTAATTAGTAATTATATAAGGGAGAGAGAGTAGAAATAAAAATGGTCACTAAAGATGCTTTTATAACTCATAAATTCTAACTCCTAAATCTTTCCTATTTTATTCATGGCAATCCTACTTTCTTTCTACGCTTTCATAGCTATAGCAGATTTCAGTTAGATAGAATTCAAATTTGACCAAACAATAAAATGGATACAAGCCCCCGGATTTATCTGTGGAAAGATAAAAATATTTTCCTTGTATCAAGCCCCTCGATTTATCGATGGAGTAACACTTATTACCTTGATACTTTTGACTTTTGACGAACGCAAGCGGTTGACCTCACCCTCATTCCCTCTCCGATAACTTGGAGAGGTTTTAAATGTATTGTACTCAACCGAAAAGCGCTATATCGGTATTACTGAAGGTGCTTTGGGTGTTCTTATTCCCTCGATTGGGGCATTGCTCGAACCGGCGATCGCCACTGACTTTTGGTTTCGCGCACCAATATAAGCCGAAGTAACAGTAGCAGCTATTCCTCAAAGACTGAGATTACAGATGCCATTGCAGTCTCGGCAGACACATTATTGCATTGCTCGATAACCGTCTCCCATATCCTTATAGACTGATCGAACCTCCAGTTACGTAATTATTGTATTAGTACATATATACGTTAACTGAGTATTTTGTCGTAGTGAAATAAATATAAATATGTTCATTATAAAAAAAAATATAAAAACCAGTACATACACTTATAAAAAAAAAGATAGAAACGGGTTGAGCATCATTTCAAGTAAGCAATATAAGAAGATACTTCCGTAAAATAACTCTTAGTTAAATGGATTTTAAGACAGCAATAAAGAATTAGGAATAGGTCTTGTGAAGAGTTTTAATGTCGATTAACTTTGAAACATTGAAATAACAAAACAGCTTGTTTGACTGAGCAAT
>JBCCSG010000444.1:0-5335 GCA_039200565.1 Cyanobacteria bacterium P01_D01_bin.50
ATCTCCCCATCTCCCCATCTCCCCATCTCCCCCTCTCCCCATCTTTCCATCCCTCAATGCCCATAATCAATTACTCATAATCCATCAACACCTGTACCCATTTCGGTGGACGGGGTATGGAGTTACCTAAACGATCTAATAATAACCATGCGGCTATATGTACTACGAATAAATATATAAAATTGTTAAGTAATATTAAGATAATGGCACCTATTTGAATTAGGAAAGGGTTGGGAGTTGTGAGAATTCCTAAATTAACGAACAGCCATTCTAGAATGTTAGTTACTTGATTGATTAAGTAAATCCATAGGTCTTCCCCCGAGAGTAAGGATAGTAACCATAAGCGAAAAAATACACCTATTGTGCCTAGAAGGGTAGCCAAACTGATGGAAACAATCCAAGGCACGCGCCGTTTCCACGTCGCACCCAGCAGTACTCCCATAAAAGCATAGGGGATTACGAATAGTATACTTCTAGTCGGTCCCATTAATACTAATAGCAGTAAACCGGAAGTTAAAGCTGACATCCATGCGGCCCTGCTATTCCATCGCAGGTAAACTAAGGCGATGGGTATGGGGAAAAATATTTTTAGAAGACCTAAAGGGAAATAAAAATTAATAAACCAAATCAAACTTGCGGTACTTGCCAAAAAAGACGTTTCCACCATTTGTAATGGTGCATCAGCTTGGAGTCGGGGGCTAGCTAAATGTTGATTATCCGTATGGTGTGATTGATTGGGATTAAAGGAATTATTTCCTCCTTTATCATCTGGCGAAGAACTGAGAATATCCATGTGAGAGAAGCTGTTCTAAGAGGTTAAACTATCATCTTTTCTAACGCTGATACATCAGGAATACAAATAACCTCCCCATTTCGTTGAATCAATTTTTTCTTTTCTAACCTAGTTAATACCCTTGTTACGGTTTCTCGTGCCAATCCGCTCAAGCTACTCAACTCCCGATGAGGTAAGTTAGGAATTTCTACACCAACGGAAGCTTTAATTCCTTGTCCCTCCGCCAAAAATAATAAAGTATCTGCCACGCGAGAAGCTGAATCAGATTCGCGTAACCGCAAGCGTCGGTTCACTTGTCGCAAGCGTCTTGCCATTAACTGTGCCAATCGTACTCCTGCTAAAGGTTCAGATTTGAGTAATTTAATAAAATCCTGTGATGGTAAACTACCAATTTGAGTAGCAGTTAAAGTTATGACATCAGTAGAGCGAGGTACTTCATCTAATGCAGCCATTTCACCAAATAATTCTCCTCTACCAAGAATATTTAGCGTTAATTCTTTGCCTTCTAAATTGTAAGTGCGAATTTTAACCCAGCCCTCCACAATAAAATATACGGAGCCGCCCCAATCATTTTCGAGTAAAATTACTTGATTTGCCGGATGAGAGCGACTGACTAGATTACTCAAAGCTAATTTTATGGCAGTTTTTGGTAGCCCTTCAAAAAAAGGAGTTGAAAGGGTTACTTCTTTAGCAGAGGGATGTAAGCTATACCTATCTTCCATTGGGACATTTTTCTTTGAGCTGTAATACAAATAACTTTCTAAACAGTCAGTTTCAGGTAAATTTACCTCAAGCAAAAACAAAAAAAAGCTAAACTATGTTACACAAAAAAAGCGAAAGTAATAATTTTTCGGGGAGGGTTGTAGGGAACCTATTTCTAGGTTTAAACTCAGTACAACTTTTGCTTAAAGCGGCTTCGCTTTAAATTCTATTGATAGAGAATTAGCAGTAGTACAAGGGCGATAATTACTTTAATTACTTTTTAGTATCGCATCCGTTCCCAAAAATTATATGCAAACAACATTAATAATACTCAAGTCAATTAATTTTTGCTAACCTTAAATTTTTAACTGCTTGGGAATAAAATCACGTCAGCTTTCCGCCGGGAACTGCCCTTAGTGGCAAAATTGTATTAACAGCGTGCCTCTGCTCCGAGAATTTTATCAACTTTATCAACACTAACATGTTCCTATTGTTCTCTTGACAATTACCTGATAGCTACCTGATAAATAACACCCAGCTAGTAGTTGTAAATTGATTGCCGATAGCCATTAACCATCGATAGCTCACAATACAAGAAGGAAAATCAACGTGACTTCCCGTGGAACCCAAATTCAAAGCATGATTGCAGACATTGATAAATTACTCGCCCACAAAGGAAAGCGTTTGTGGGGGGTTATTTCTTCTCAAGAAGAGCCGCGTCAGGTTTTAGAGCGTATTCGGGATTTCCTCGCTAATGAAACAGAGGGCAAAACTGACAATGCTCTACAAGCAGAATTACCGCCTTTGGTAGCAAAGTTTGTGCAAGAAGGAAATGAAGAATCTTCTGTTTCCTCAAGCAACACAGAATCATTTGATGCAAGGCTTTCGGAGTTAATTGAACCACTCAAAGTAGAATTGAAAACCCTTTTAGAAGAAAGGGCGAATTTGATTAGTGAAATCCGTGAATTAGAAAAAAAGCGACTGCATGATTATTCTCTAGCCCAACAGTTGGAAACCCAAGAGAAAATAATTTCCGAGTTTATGCAGGTGCTAAAAAATCGTTTGTCAGATGACATTGATGGGGATGTGTCTGCTAATATTACGCCACAGAAAGCTCTCCCCCCTTCTGGTAATAGAGTAGATTCAGTAAGGGTAGAACGTTTGACACAATTGACAAATGATTTAGATCGACGTTTGGTAGCTTTAGATGGAACGGTAAATGTTGTTTTTGAAGGATTACAGCATAATATTCACGCTTATCACGATTCCTTATCCCAAGCATTAGCCAGAATGCATCATAAGGGAATCCAAGGCGAACAGTTACTTGAAGGTTTGCTCAAAAATTTTACTAAAATTTCACAACAGCAAGAATATCCCGACTTATTACACCAAACAACAGATAAAATAATCGTCGATAATATTAATACCCAAAGTATCGAGTCTGCCGAATTTTACAATCGGGATGTTAAAGATTTCGGAAATGTTGATCAAGACGAAGAATACGATCGAGATATTAACGATTTTGGAAGTTTCGATCTCAATGAAGAATACGATCGAGATATTAAAGAAAAATTAGAAGTCACCCCTGACGAAACAATAGATAATATTGAATTTTCTCAATCTCTAGAGGATGACGATGAGACTCTTGTTCCACCGGATTTTTCAGAAGTTATTTCTCAATTCGAGAAAGAGTCTATCAGTGAAAATTTAAATGAAGAATTAGCCGGAGAAAACTACTCAGAATTCGATTTTACAGAAGAACAAGAAGATATAGTAAAATCAGAACTATTTGCAGATTCCGAAGCTTTTGATTCTCCGGACAAAATGCAAGCAGTATTGTCTCAGTTGAGAAAAATAGCAGCAGAAACTGAAGAATTAGCAACAAATATTTCTGACGAAAGTACTAATGAAGATGAAGTTGACGAACTTTATGCTAGCTTGTTCGATAACGATAATTTAACTAGCTCCTACTCCCAAACGCCGCAGCAACAAATTCCTCCTCCTACTATTGATGTGGATATTCCCACCACATCAGAAATTGAATCACAAGTACCAGAGAAGCAAACAGAAAAAGAAGTTACACCCCCATCATCAACTGCTCAAACTTCTGAAACTATAGATACTTCCAATTATGATGAACTACCAGTAACAGATCCTTGGTTTAATGACAGTAATATAGATTTCGCTAATGCAAGTGAATTTGTAAATAAAAATGCATTAGACTCACATCAAAGTATTGCTAAAACCTCTTATCGGAAAATCAAAGCTGCCAGTGAAGATACAATAACTTCCCTAACAGAAGTTTTTTTTGAAGAAGAATTATCGCCAGAAATAGTCACAGCACCACTAGAAAATTCCGAATCGCAACCAGATATAAAACCTCCAACCAAAGAAGAAACTGTCACGCCAATTGAGACTTCAAAAGAAGTTACTTCAACTAAAGAAAAATATTCCACCACACCAATTGAAGCTTCTCAAGAATTTGCTCCAACAAACGAACAAGAAACCACCACACCAATTGAAGCTTCTCAAGAAGTTGCTCCAACAAAAGAACAAGTTACTACAAAGCCAACAGAAGAAAAACCTCAATTACAAGAAATTAGCTTTCAGGTTACTCCTATAAGTCAATCAAATAAAAATTTAGATGCGAGTACAATAGAAACTCCAATCCCTCAAACCGAAAAAACAACTTTAACTTCAAACGAAGAAAAAACCTTAAAAAATAATGGAGCATCGGTAAATAGTACCGAAATTCCTCCGACAAACAAAGGCGATACTATTTGGTATTTGGGACTAGATTTAGGAACAACAGGAATTTCTGCTACATTGTTAAATCGTTCCACCCAAGTAATTCACCCGATTTACTGGGCACAGGAAAACCAACCCCAAACAGCTTCTCAAACCTGGAATTTCCGTTTACCAGCCGAAGTTTATCTTCCTAAAACTTCTAATCGCCAAAACACCGATGAAAATCAAGCTGAAGAAAATATCTACTCAGCATACCTAAAACCATATTTACAAATTTCCCTACCTTACAAAAACCTTTCCGAAACAGCTTCCAGCGAAATACGCCAAAAATGGGAACCACTACTGCAACTCAACGAATTCTCTGCAGTTCCCTTAGTATGGATTGTACGTTCCCTTTCAAAATTGTTATTGACTTTACAATCCGATTCCAATAGTACCACACTAGGATTAACCGCCACTGCAATCGGTATTGAAAAAGAACAATTTAATAGTATTATTAATAACATTGCCGGAGTTATTTGCACTTGTCCTTCTAATTGGTCAGAACAATATCGCTTCAACCTCCGAGAATCCTTACTCATCAGTAAATTAGTCGAACATCCCCAACAAGTATTTTTTGTCGAAGAAGCGATCGCTAGCTTGCTGGGAGAGCTTGAAGGTGCAAATGGTGAAACAGTCAAATTAGTACAGAACGAAAATTCAACTCCGATTGTCATCAGCGACAATAACCTTATAGGTAACACCTTAGTCATCAACATCGGAGCCAGCGCCACCGAAATGGCATTGGTAGATTTACCTGAAAACTTGCAAGATTTATCACATAACGAATTTCTACTTCACGGCTTTACCTGCGGCGGAAAAGCCATGGAACAAGACATCATCACCCAATTACTGCTACAGCCAAAATGGCGGAAACCCCGTAATACCAAATCTTCAGAAACTGCCAATGACAATAACCCCTTACATTGGCAACCAAATATTCCCGGTTTAGAACAAATACGTTTTTCCAGCTTAGGTTTAGAACAATTAGAATTACCTCGTGCTGGCGAGCCTGATATTACCCAACGCATTCGCTTACAGCAAAGACTTGAA
>JBCCSG010000445.1:0-5254 GCA_039200565.1 Cyanobacteria bacterium P01_D01_bin.50
GACTGCTTTTAAAGGTGATGAGCGAATTATTTCTCCTACTTTCCCCAAACTAAACCTTACAGCACAGCAAGTTTTTGATGCGATTGTTTAAGCAAAGAAGTACAACTAATTATTCTTGCTCTTCAAAAATAGATGGTAAATTTCGACGAGCATTAACTACTCGGAGAATTTCAATACCCGAGTTGCCCTCATAAGCTCCCTAGATTTTTCGCTCATATTTGTCCCTTCTTTTGCACACCGGAAGCACTATGAGGATAGTAGCCGCGTAACTTTAGTTCGCGGTGGAAATCCGAAGGAGCGGCGAATTTATATGACCTTCGGTCACACTTCGTGAACGCCGTCTTCTTTAATCAATAATTGGATGTATTGCCTCACACGTTCCTGCCAGTTTGGAACGTTTTTTAACGCCTCTTTATCTTCCGGTGTTAATCGTATACCTACCAAAGATTTTAATGCTTTAGGTCGGTCGGTTGTAAATCCTTCTGTATTGCCCTTTTTAAAATGACCCGATTTATCTCTCATGGTGTTGACGGTTGGTTAACATACTGTTGTAATATTTATAACAACATTTGAGAGGTCTACAATTTGCTCGTAAAAAAATGGTCGAGCCTTATTTCATTTATTAGTTGCGCCTCCAAACGAGTTAGTTTCGTTTAAAGGCTCGACCATTTTTTCTGACAACGCTCGGAGGTCAAATGGCTCGTAAAACAACTCCATCTTTTATCACTGAACTACCCTTAACAATAGATAGCAAGCAAGAAAAACATCTGATTTCCAGGTTTCAAGCCGCCAGGCAGCTTTATAATGCGTGTCTCAATGAATCTTTAGTTCGGATGGAGTTGGTTCGTGATTCTGAGCCATACAATCAAGCAAAAAAACTTAACCGCGAAAAAGATAAAAAACAGCGTAAAGAGTTATTTAAAACGGCAAGAGAAAAAGCAAGATTTTCAGATTATGAGATACAATCATTTGCTACCTTGACCGCAAAATCTTCTAAGTGGATAGCTAAGAATGTTGATTCTAATACCCAACAAAAACTAGCTACAAGAGCATTTAAAGCTGTTGACCGTATCTTATTTGGAATGGCTAAACAGGTGCGTTTTAAAGTACTTACTCGCTTTAAATCTGTAGAAGGTAAGTCAAATAAGCAAGGTCTTCGTTGGCTAAAAGATAAAGTTGTTTGGTGCGGTTTAAATATTGAACCTATTATCGATTGGAGTAACCCAGTAATAGTTCATGGTTTAACTTCACCTGTTAAATATTGCCGTATTTTATGGCGTAATTTAAATGGGAAAAAACGCTGGTTCGTTCAACTAATCAATGAAGGATTGCCCTATCAAAAAACTCAAAACTACGTAACACAAGGGATAGTTGGACTTGATGTTAACATCTCTAATGTTGCGTTTGTTGCTGACAAAAAATCCGGATTGTTGCCGTTTGCGGACAAGGTTCCTACATTTGAGCGTGAGATAAAAGCGCTTCAAAAAAAGATGCCGCGTTCTCAAAGAATGCATAATCCAGATAATTTTGAAGCTGACTTTGATCAGAAAGTTGGCAACAAGATTGTTCGCAAAAAAGGTAAAGTTAAGAAGGGTAAAAAGCAATGGGTAAAAACGAGAAACTATCGCCGGATACAAGCTAAAAAAGCAGAGTTGGAGCGTCGTAAAGTAGCTTACGCAAAATCTCAAAACCGTAGATTAGTTAACGAGATTTTGCGTCATGGCAACCAGATTAAAACTGAAAGAGTATCTATAAAAGGCTGGCAGAAACGTTACGGTAAAGCTATTTCTGCTAAGTCACCAGGTTTTTTTCAATCTGAACTTAAACGTAAAGCTGCGAAATGCGCCACGGGGAGTATCCCCGTGGTCACTTTCGCGAAAATGCTAACGGTTATTTTCTAACATTTTCTACTCAAAAAACCGCGTTGTCACAAACTCCTAACCGATGGAACTCGCATCAAGAAAAGTCTATCTCAAAGGGTACATAAAGATGCAACCGGGTTTGTGATGCACCGTGATTTGTTCTCTGCATTTTTGAGTAGATGCGTGTATAACGATTCGCTTTCATTGTGGGATGCGGTGGCGGTGAGTATCCAGGGACGGAGCCGTTCTTGTTGGACGCATGGAAGCAATATCAGCAATCTGTAAATCGAGTAGCCGAGTGTGTTCGCGAAGCGTGCCCGAAGGGCATAAGTAGGAGCGGTTATAGTTCCTTTGAACAGATGTCCAACGAAGTGCTAACCTCTAACCAGATAGCTGTTAAGAGCGAAAAGTTAGAAGGCAATGCCTGAATCGCCGTCTATTTATAGCGGCGAGTGGCTCAATCCCCAGTTTCATCATCTACAACTAGCACTTTAATATCTTCGACTTCAGAAAAATACTCGCATTCGCCGAATAGTAAAGAACCATATGCAGCACCAAAATGTGGTTCGTCAAAAATTTGCGATATGCCTCCGGCATCACGCTCCGCGTATCGCAATCCTGGTTTATCAGAAAAGTATAGTCGGTCTTTTTTAGAAAACTGAAGATACTTACCTTGGTGCTTAGTCAAATCATCCTCAGTTGAAATTCCAGGATAAACAATGCCGATACTCCACTTCACATCATTACCATAAAGATATTCAGCAGCAGTATTTTCCAAAGGCTCAATTAAAGGTTTACCATCAACTTTTATTGGTTTACCTGTTTTGGTACAGAAATATTCTAGAGCGATTGACATAATTTCTTAAGCCTAGGAATGCTTCTCCCCTGCCCCCTGCACCCTGCCCCCTGCCTCTTATCACGGTTCTACAAACTTACGTTTTGTCGGCGGAGTAGCCCAAACAACACAATGTCCTGACTTTGCTTTACGTCCGTGCTGAGATAAAATCACGCCTAACCTTTGAGCATCTTTAATGCATTCTCCATTCTCCAGATAACCCCTATTCCAATCAATCAAATTTCTGGCAAACTTTCCTTCCCTAGACATCGGCCATTTCATTGCTTCCAACTCATCCCAGGTCAAAGTACTTGATTGCACCTTTGTATATCCACCACTTAACATTCCTGCAATCCAGGGAGGTGTTAAAATTCCTACAATTGCTCCAATTCCTAGAACGAAGAATAATAATAAACCTGCCGGAAGTACAGAAGTTAAAAGTTTTCGGCTTTCTGTAAATTGTGCTTTGCGAATTAGAGCATGAGCAGCCCTATCAATAGCAACTTTCTGACGCTCTACCGCGACTTTCTCTACTTCGTGCAAGTTGCGAGCCAAATCTTGATTCCAAGTCTCAAACAGCAGTTGCAGAACTTCCGGCGCATTTGTCAGCATTGCTTCTAATTGTCCGGTAGCTACCAAAATCAGAAACAAGGGGTCATCCTGGGACAAACCGCAACTCACAGCAAAACTCAATACCTGCTTTTTAAACTCTTCGCTTTTACCTTTCAAAGCTTCAGCCAGAAACTTATTAACTTGGTCATTTTCTTCCCGATTTGAGTTTTTATCATCAGGAGCAACTTCCTGTGTCATTTAACCAATCCCGTTTCGGAGAACGCTGTGTGAACTTCTGTAAGAAAATTCTTGACTCGCTGTCTCGATATAACTTTTATCTGGGGATGAGAAAGCGCACTATTAAAAGTAATTCCCAATCTATCAACTACATTACGTTCCCAAAATGGAAACTTGGGAAACTTCATTTCTACGAATTTATGGTTTTCTTTAGCATCAAGAAACTCTGGCATTTCATCTACATAGTCCCATTCATCGCACAGTCCCAAATTCTTCACAAATACATGAGTTACCCTATCTCCTAAATCATTCAGAGATTTGATAAAGAAATTAACCGAATCCACACCTCCGGTACATACAAACCATTTAACAAAAGTAATTTGATATTCCTTGCCTATCTCATCTAAATCATTTATTTTAATCCAGTCAGTTACCTTTGAATAAACTTGAGCAGGTAAATTAACAATCACGGATTTTTCAAATGCCAAATCAAAAATATGGTCGGCTTGATTGGCTTTTTTATCATCATCGCTAAAGAAAGCAGAATGCACGTTATTGTAAATCTGAGAAATATCTTCATTACTTTTATCTGCATCCACAATTGCTACCTTATGCTTTATAGAAGCGCAATATTCTATTAAGGCTCTACTAACAAATGACTTACCTGCGCCCCCTTTTTCACCATCCACAATATGAATAGTTGTGGGAGTTTTGACTAGTTTTTCTTGATGGTTAACAGTATTATTTGTGTTAGTAGATATTGCAGTGGTATTTACGGGTTTATTTTCATCTGGATTAGATTGAAATAATTCTGTATGGGGTAGACTTGAATCACCCTCTAATTCTTTTGCCCAATCTTGAGCAGAATTTTCATTAGATGGGTTAATTCTATTTTCAGTATTTAAATTTTCAGCTATCTGAAGTTTTTCTTGCATGGTTATAGATATACCTTGTGAATTATTATTTGAAGCACTAGAAGAATTAGCGTTTTTCTTTGGTCTACCTCTCTTTCTTTTTTCCAGTTGTTGATTTTCTGCTGTATCGCTCATTTGATAAATCCCCGTTTTAATAACAATTATTTATTCAGAAAACGAACCCAAACTTCCCCATTCCCCATTCCCTACTTCAACTTCCAACTGTCCGACAAGCTTTGTTTCATTGTTGTGAGAAACATTAGAATTGTTTTCTGGTTTAAATTTAGTCGTTGGAGCCAAATCCCCATCACTTGCAACAAAGTTATAAAATCGCTCTAATCCCAAAGATGAGCAAATATAATCAGCGTGGAGCAATAACTCTCTAACTGCATCCCTACCCAACTGTTGTTTAATACTTAAGGGAATTGCATCATCTTCAAGTAACACCAAAGGTAGCCAATAGGGACGAATTGCCTGCATTATCAAAGTATTAGCAGAACTAAGTTGGTGATGTCTCAGATAATTTAAAACTTTTTCTTCTGGAGTCCCTACAAAAGGTTGAAATCTGATGCTGTAGTCAACTCTTCGTTTCTTCAACTTACGCTACCTCACCAACCGAATTTGAACTAGACATGAAATATAAAAACATCCCATAAGCATCTGTAAGTCTTGTTCCTAATTTATACGTATCTACAGCATCGGGAACCACAACCCCACCGTGCCAAATGCAAGGTGTAGCAGAATAACGAGAATTGAGTTCTTTCTTCAAATAATCTGCCGTACCTCCACAAAATACTATTTCGTCAATATCGCGAGGAACTACATTGTTTAACCAAGATATTAATGTTGCAATA
>JBCCSG010000446.1:0-5249 GCA_039200565.1 Cyanobacteria bacterium P01_D01_bin.50
GTAGAAACTGCCGATGCAGATAGCTTTTTAGCCGCACTGAATTGGGAAAATATGATTGCTAATAAACCATCTGATAATATTTTTAAAGTGGAATTGAAATAATAGGTTTTAATATATTTAGTTGAATCAAACTACTTAATTTTAAGATACTAATATCTATTATGAGCTTACCAAATACTCTCCAAAAACCAGCTTTTTTACAAAAACTACAGTGGGTATTCGATCCTGTAGGATATATGGAAGATGCCGTTGAGAAATATCCCGATATTTTTACTGCTGAAGTTGTTGGTTTTGGTGACGATCTTATATTTGTAAATCAACCAGAAGCAATTCAGGAAATTTTAACTAATGATAGAAAGAAATTTTATTCTCCTGGTGGAGTTAATCAAGTTTTACCTTGCACCTTAAGGATAATTAGCTAAATAATAAATTTAATTGTTAAAAACAATACTATCTAACTACCGTGATATTTTCAGTCCATTTTAATGGACTTTTGCTATTAGACTGGGACTTGCAGTCCCAGACAGGTAAAAGAAGTTGAATAAATAGTAATTATTTTTACAATATTTCTTTTAAGTGCAAGATGTGAATAGTCGCACTTGATATTATTCATCAAATCTGAAAACTATAATTAGCTTCTAAGAATTGTTAATCCATTTCAGAATTGTTGTCGCTAAAACTGGAGTCAGTATCTTCTAGAACTTCCGGAATTAATGCATCCGATTGTACTTCATCCTTATTCTGGATTAGCTGTCCGATTTGAGATATTAAATCTCCTAATTTACCTTCTTCTAGTAAACTATTAATCACAGAAATACCACTGGTAGATAGAAGTAATTTATTAATATCTTCAACACCTTTACCGTTATTACTCCCACCAGGAAATGAGTAAATTCTGGTATTTCCTATAACTCCTGGTTGCGGTGCTAAAGAAGCGACTATTTCTGGTAATTTATCTGATAATTCTGGCCAGATAGTAGTGATAATCTTAGCACTTAAATTCGCATTACTGATACTGTTTTCAGCTGTAATTTTTGCTTGGATACCTTCTGCTTCTGCTAAAGCCCTATCGCGCTCGGCTTGTGCGAGAATACGAATTGACTCGGCTTCCAATTCTGCGGCTTCTTGAGCAATTTCTGCTTGCTTGCGACGGCGAAAAGTGTCGATTTCGATAACTTTACGCTCGCCAATATCCCTTTCTTGGGCTTGTTGTTCGGCGGCAATTACAGATAAACTTTTATTACGTTCGGCTTTTTCGATTTCACCGGCTGTTTTCACAGATTCTTCGGCTTGGATTTGCTCGGCTTGTGCTAAGAAAGTTTCTCGTTTTTTGTTCGCAATTGATATCGCTAAGTCTTCCTGTGCTAGTTTTGCAACTTTCTCTGACTCTGCTATCTGCACTTGTGCTTGCAATTTGTTAGATTCTACTGTCTGCTGACGGGTAATTTCGGCGACTTCGGCTTCTTGTTTTTGCTGAGTTTGTGCTATCTGTGCGACTTTTTCCGATTCTGCTATCTGTACTTGTGCTTGCAACTTGTTAGATTCTAATGTTTGTTGACGGGTAATTTCGGCGACTTCGGCTTCTTGTCTTTGCTGGGTTTGTGCTATCTTTAGCTGTTTATTACGCGCTTCTAAAGCAATATTGGCTTCAATTTGACTTTCTTGTACCGACAATTTCTTGCGAATTTCTTCTTCTTCAACAGATTTATCCTGTAAAATTTTGCTACGGAGGGTGGCTGCTGCTTCTTTGTCTTTAGCTTCCTGAATTTCCCTTTCTCGCTGTGCTGTTAGCGCTTCTACTTGCAATTTCTGCTCTAATTCGGCTGTTTCTTTTTCTTGAGCTATTTGTAGCGATCGTTTTTGAGCGTCTAATTCTTTTTGCTCTATGGCGACTTGAGTTGTCAATTCGACTTCGCGCTTTTGTTGAATTGAACGTTGAATGGTTTCGGTACGTAAACGCACACCTTGAGCATCAAAGAAATTATTGGTGTCGTAGGTGTCGCTTTCTTCTATTTCTGAAATTGCAATGTTGTTAAGAGTTAAACCGACTTTCTTTAAGTCTTGCTGCGTCAAGTTTAAAACTTCTTCTGCAAATCCTAACTTGTCAGAATCAATTTCTGCTAATGTTTTCTTTTTCGCAGCGGCTCTAATAGCATCATCAGCACGGGTTTCTAGAGCTTCTTTGATATCTTCCCCGGAAATTTTACCTTGTCTGGAAAGTCGTGCCGCAGCTATTAATACATCTTCTTCACTGGCAGTGATGCAGACATAAAAAGTTACTCGCATATTAGCTCGGAGGTAATCTTGAGTACGAACTGCTAATTTACCAGTACGTTCGACGTTAATCGAAATTTCCCGCAACGGTACTCTTGTTAGTTCGTGAAAACCTGGCACCACAAGACAACCGCCATTGAGAACTACCAATTTCTTTTTAATAAAAACACCACCAGTTCTAACAAATGCTTCGTTATTAGGAGTAATTACATAAATTCGGGTGTAAGCCCAAATACTTAACAATAATAATAAAATTAAACCCCCAATTATTCCAGGGAAAAGCAAGTTTCCACCTATCTGAGCAAGAGTTGCTTGGGTGGTGATTTGGGAAATATGAGGGGATGTTGGCATTGGTTTTTCAGTAACCAATAGAGGTGATGTAGATGTATCATCTTTGATGTTATGCAACTGGACAATGGCGGTAGTTGCACTTGATATTGGTAATGATGCAATAAAATTTAACCAAAATAGCATATTCTTCAATTGTTATTTTTGATTCTGAGCCTGTAACCAATGTTGAACATCTGGACTATCTTTGGCGATCGCAAAATAAACGTCTTGTTGTCTATCAATTACAATTACTTTTTCGCCGTGATGAGGGATAACTGTTGCCCATTCCGGGATTGTGGCATTAATCGTGACTAAATTGCCAACTTTATCAATGACATCTATTTGACCAATTCTACCCTGTTTTTCTACGGGAATAGTCGCAGAGCTAACGATACCATTACGACCTATTATGCGATCGCTACTGGTATCTTCGCCAAATTCTGCAAATATTTTTCCCATCGGTGCTGCGATCGCTCCTCCAGTAAATAAACTGATAAACAGCGACAAAACTAACACAATTAAATTCCAAATGCCACTGGGAATTTGATTAAGGATGCTCCCCAACCAAACATTTAACATCCAGCCAAACAAGCCCCATAAACTCAAATCGATTGCCAACAATAAAATTAAAGGCGCTTTACCAATTCCTGCCCATCCTAGAAAAGATCCGAAATTAAAATTGCTTTCTCCATCTAAATCTAAGTCAGCATCAACATCGGCATCAAAATCGATATCTTCATCTCCTCCACCAGAGACAATTACAAATATAAATAATAAGACTCCCATGCCCAAAAATATCCAGTAGGGCAAGTTAGCTGGGTTAAACAACATGGTTTATTCGTAAATTCTTCAAGGCTGCAATTATAACTGTAATTTTAGTTTAGCTATTTTGATGTTGGTAAAGTAGGAAAAATAACAGTTATTTACAAAAAAGCATGAGGGCAGAAGTGGGTTAATTATATGTCCGACTATTCACCATTCACTACTGACTAACCTCACGGGCACCCAAATATTTTTTTTAGAAGAAAAAAATTTCCGCTGGGAACCCTTCACCCAGTAATTTTAGTTTGTTCGAGTAATAGCATTTGATCATAGCATAAGGATATACTAAAAAACCTTGCTTTTGTCTGAATTCAATATTTTTTTAATTACTTGAAATTACTGCAATTGGTAAAGTCTTTTCATACCAATTAAACGGTAATTTTGCTTCTTTACCGGCATTTTTAATGATAGTCATGATTCTTTTCATATCTGTAACGCTATGGCGATGACAGCCATTAGAACCATTTCCAGCCATTAAATTTCCCAAGCGGCCGTGAAATCCAATATTTACGGGATTACCATTTTTATCTTTCTCTGTTAATGCAGTATAAAAATTACCATAAGCAGGTTTAAAACTAGGGTTTTTTTGAGGCTTTAAATAATCCAGGGTATATATTCCTTGTGGCGCATACCATTCACTATAACGTGCGCCGACACCCTTAAAACGTTCTTGATGAATCTGACCATTTTTACTTTGATAAATGACGATGGTAGTCAGTTTTTGTGATTTTTGACTAATTTCAAACACAATCATTACTGGAGATGTAATTTTTTTCTCTGGATTATAGCCAAAGGTATTGAGACAAGCTTGTGTGGAAGATTTATCTCCTTTTTGAGGTAATCCGTTTATTAGTCCGTTTAAACATTTATTATTATCTGAGCTTATGGTTGTGTCGTGGTACGTTTTGGAAGTTGCATCGAAATTATCTGAGTCATAAGTATATATTTGTGCGGCGTTTGATTTATCAATCAAAACAGTCAAACTAATTGATATAGAAGTCAAAAATATGATTTTAACAAAATTACATAAGTTACATAATTTAGACTTTTTTGATTTTAGGGTATGTTTCATAACTGAAAAAATATTTTTTATGATTGAAAATTCAATAATAAGCAGTATACCAATTTAAATAATATATATCGTAGTATGTAAACCATAACTTCGCTCAAAGTACATCGTATATTTAAGAAATACATTTTAATTGATATATCTAATAATTTGGATTTTTGTACTATTTTTGTGAAAATTATATATACTTGTAAATAATATTTAGATATTGTCGAAATAGTAACTTGATTTTGAAAATTGGTTACATACATAATTATTTAGTTATTCTGTCTGAATTTACTTGTTTGATTTACTTCATAGATTTGCGACTTACTATAATTAGAAAAATATCTTTCCCAGTCCCTAGCCATAGATAAAGAAAAGAAGTTTTCTCTTGGCTGAGAAATTGGTTTTAACAAACTGAGATTATTTTTAAAAATTTTATAAGTAGCAATATTACATGCAGTTTCTGCATTTAATAGCTGTTTATCGCTTTCTTCAACTTTTATAATAGTTGGCAAATGCTGTCCTATTTGAAACAGCATAAATTTGTATTCTCCTGCTCGATAATCAGTTAATTTTGACTGCCAAGGTTTTTTTAATTCCGAACGCCATTGTGGAATATTGTTTCCAGAAATAGCTAGTCTCACAGGAGTTTCTAGAGCTGTTCCATCTTCAAGAAAACTTTTAGAAATTGGACTTTGAAACGAGCAGCCATTTTGACGAGTAAATGTTACTCTACCAGGAGTTACTTCTCGTTTTTTGACTATGGCTA
>JBCCSG010000447.1:0-5246 GCA_039200565.1 Cyanobacteria bacterium P01_D01_bin.50
AAATAACGCAGAGATTAATTTTGCCTTCATTGATTGATTCTCCTATGAACCAGACTGATATTATCAAGGAGTGGAAGACTGGCTTGAATTCCACATTTCAATCTTATTCACTATGCTTGAATTACACATGGTACTAGCGCTCCAATTTATTCTGGTACTTTAGTCCTAGATAATTTCATCAGAAATAGTACTTGAGTCTCTGGAAATGAGACAAAATTCGTAATATCCTCAAATAATAATTTTGATAAAATATCGGAAAAGTATACAATTAAAATCTTATGATTAAGCAATCCATTAAAACATCAATTTTTAATAATTTTAAGTCATTGAAAATATTATCCAATCACCCATTTCCTTTATTTTTATACTTAGAATGGATATTATTATCAATATGTATATTAATGGAATTTAGATTGGGCCATTTAGCCAAGGCACCATTCATGACTCTAAAATCAACCCCGAATCCAGCCTTAATACTGGCTATTGTTGTACTTATTGGAATAATGGGTTTAAAATTACCTAGAGGCAAAATATTATATAAAATTATCTACACATTCAGTGGCTTAATTTTAATGTTATTAGCAAATTTAGCACTTGGTAGAGGCATGGGCTTTGCTCCTGCTTTATTGCTGATTTTAGTTCTTCGTAGTTGTTTAGTATTTAAAATTCATGGAAGACTATTAGTTGCAGGTTTATCCTGGATATTTTTTATTTCCACAATAAATATAAATGCTCCCTTTCGTTTACCCAATACATTAAGAACTGTAAATTCGGAAGAGTTAAGAAATGCTGTTCTAAATTTACAATTGACAGCTGGAATATTATTTAGTTTTATATTATTATTTGTACTTTTATTAGTAAATGCAGTTATATCGGAGCGTCAAAGTAGAGAAAAATTAGTATTAGCTCACGAAAAATTAAGACAATATGCTTTGAGAATTGAAAACCAAGCTACTTTACAAGAAAGGAGTCGAATTGCACGAGAAATTCATGATTCTATCGGACATTCTTTGACTGCACAAAGCATTCAACTCGAAAATTCTTTATTATTTATTGATTCAAATATAGACAAAGCGAAAGGTTTTTTAATACAAGCTAAAAAATTAGGTGCTAATGCTTTAAAAGAAGTTCGTTATTCTGTATCAGCTTTACGCTCAGATCCATTAAAAGGAAAAAATCTAGAGCTTGCAATTAAAGATTTATTCCAAGAATTTCAATGCCGTTTACAAATAAAACCAGAATTATATTTACAAGTTCATCACACTTTATCGCCAGAGATAAACTTGGCTATTTATCGGATTACTCAGGAAGCTTTAACAAACATTTCCAAACATAGTGATGCGGATTTAGTCACAATTGAAATCAAAACAATTGATAATTCCTTGTATTTACAGATTCAAGATAATGGTATTGGCTTTTATCCTAACCAAAATACCACGGGTTTCGGACTTCAAAGTATGCGCGATCGTACTAATGCACTGGGTGGTAATTTTTATCTGAACAGCAAACCCCGAGAAGGTTGCAGTATAATGATATTTTTACCATTATCGGGGATAAATTAATGGTTCGTCTATTATTAGTGGATGACCAAGAAATTATTCGTCAAGGCATCAAAAGCTTGTTAGAGTCGCAATCTGATTTTGAAGTAGTAGGAATTGCCGGAAATGGTAAACAAGCAATATCTCAAGTAGAAGCTTTGCATCCAGATATGGTACTAATGGATGTACGAATGCCCATTATGGATGGTATTGCAGCAACAAAAGCAATAATAAAGCAATTTCCCAAAGTTAAAATTTTAATTTTGACAACTTTTGATGACGATGAATATATCTCTGAGGGAATGAAATATGGTGCAAAAGGTTATTTACTCAAAGATACACCATTAGAACCCCTAGCAAATGCAATTCGCTTAGTAAATGCTGGGCATACCCATTTGGGGCCAGGTTTATTCGAGAAAATTATAACTGGTACTCACGAAACAGCGACAGCAAAAAATCCTACTCCACCCCATGAGTTACAGGAAATTACCCCCAGAGAAAAAGAAGTTTTATGTTTAATCGCTAGCGGTGCAAGTAATCGGGAAATTGCCCAAAAATTGTTTATTTCTGAAAGAACAGTTAAAAATCACGTCACGAGTATTTTAACTAGATTAAATCTAAGAGATAGAACTCAAGCGGCAATTTTTGCTAATTCATTTTGGCAGTTTTTAAATGATGAAGATATCTAATTTAAATATGATTTTATCCGATTTTATTTAAAAATTAATCGAGGAATTATTGGTGTTGAATGTTGTTAAATTATATCAGCATTTGTACTATAGTTAAACTTTTTTTGGGGAATAATTACAGCATTGTGTCTAAAAATAAGCAAGTAAAATTTTAATCATAATTCGATAAGACTGCTGTAAATCTTTTTTGACATTGCTTTCGTATAGCCTTATATTGGCATTTTATTTATTTCAATAACAGGCAAATTTGTCAGATGATTTACAAAGGAAGTAGTCTGAAAGAAGAAAAATGTTCCCTTGCCGAAAATGGAAATAAAAGTATTTCTACGGCGAAAATTTCGATTATTATTCCCACTCTTAACGAATCGAAGAATATTAAAGCTACCTTAGCTAGTACTCAAGAAAGTACGAATATAGAAGTTATTGTAGTCGATGGTGGTTCCCAGGATAATACAGTTGATATCGCAAAATCTGCCGGAGTCAAAGTTATCGCGGGTTATAAAAATCGCGCTAGTCAAATGAATGCAGGTGCGATGAATGCAACCGGTGATATTTTATTGTTTCTCCACGGCGATACACTTTTACCTGTTAATTTTGACGCGATGATTCGTAGGGCACTACAAAAGCCTAAAACAGTAGCAGGTGCCTTTGCTTTGCGAATCAATGCACCACAACCAGGTTTGCGATTGGTGGAATGGGGAGTAAAATGGCGTTCAAAATGGTTACAAATGCCTTATGGAGATCAAGGTATTTTTATTACCAAGGAACAATTTAAAAATATCAACGGTTTTCCTGAACTACCCATTATGGAAGACTTTGAATTTATACGTAATTTAAAAAAAATAGGTAAAATTACTTTTTTATCAGTACCAGTAATCACTTCACCGCGCCGCTGGCTGAAAAAAGGAGTATTGCAAACCACTTTAATAAATCAAATTATCATAATTGCTTACTTCATAGGAATTTCACCGCAAAGAATTCGTAGTTGGTATCGTGGGGAAAAAATTCATTGAGCATTAAGCTGGCTCTCATCTTAGTCATTTATGTTAATGGATAGAGACGAGTAATAAATATTTAGGAGTTGTCACAGGCTACGTCTGTGGGGGAATTGTGAGTTTTCACCTTTACCTTTAACCTTTAAACTTTGTAGTTGTTTGTCAAACAGTTTACAACAAACAAAGAGCTGTCTTAAAATTCCCATGAAAAACCAGTACAAACGCTTTCTTAAACCGATATTGATAGGTTGCGCCATCGCCATCCTAATTATTATTGGCAATCATTTTAACTTACAAGGACTTTTTAATAAATCTTTATTGTGGGTAAACAGTCTCGGTTGGTTAGCACCGATTGCATTCATAGTTATTTATAACATTGCCACATTACTATTTATTCCAGGTTCCTTGTTAACTTTAAAAGGAGGTTGTTTGTTTGGTTTATTATGGGGTTCTGTGTATGTGTTGATTGCTGCAACAATAGGTGCAACATTTGCTTTTTTGGTTGGACGTTATATATCGCGTAATTGGGTATGTAAACGAATAGGTAATAAACCTAAATTCAAAGCGATAGATAAAGCAGTTGCGAAAAAAGGATTTAAAATCGTTTTCTTGACTCGTTTATCACCTATCTTTCCGTTTAATTTGTTAAATTATGCCTTCGGAGTTACTCAAGTATCTTTAAAAGATTATATTCTAGGTTCTATCGGTATGATTCCTGGAACTGTAATGTATGTTTACATGGGTTCGATAGTAGGTCATATTGCCATGAATAACCCATCTATTCCAATGAATCGGGAAACACAATTCATTCAGTTACTGTTACAAGGAGTTGGATTAATTGCTACGGTTTTTGTAACCATTTACGTTGCTAAAGTTGCTAAAAAAGCTTTAAAAGAAAGTATGAACAATTAAGGGTATTGGGCATGGTTTTGGAATTATTAATTAATTTATAACTCCTAACTCCTAACTCCTAACTCTTAACTCCTAACTCCTAACTCCTAACTCCTAACTCTTAACTCCTAACTATTAACAACTATCAACTATCAACTATCAACTAACATGAATAAATTTTACCGATTAAG
Organism: Cyanobacteria bacterium P01_D01_bin.50; assembly: GCA_039200565.1. Taxonomy (GTDB): domain Bacteria; phylum Cyanobacteriota; class Cyanobacteriia; order Cyanobacteriales; family Nostocaceae; genus Rivularia. The sequence continues at coordinate 4,305 of JBCCSG010000447.1, forward strand.
TCTGTTAACTTTGGCGGCATTTGGTATTGTAATCCTATTCAATACTAATCCAGCCTTAGCTCAAGAAAGTGCAAATGCACAAGGTTTTAATCCTCAAGAATGGCTAAAAAATGCTTTGGAATGGATTAATGACCAAGGTGCTGTAGGTGGAATTGCATTCATTTTACTTTATATTGTCGCTAGCGTTGCATTTCTACCGGGGTCTATTTTAACTTTGGGTGCGGGAGTAGTTTTCGGTGTCTTTCTAGGTTCTGTATACGTTTTTATTGGTGCAACAATTGGCGCGATCGCAGCTTTTTTAGTAGGGCGTTATTTAGCTAGAGGTTGGGTTGCTTCTAAAATTGCTGGAAATGAAAAATTCGCCGCAGTTGATAATGCTGTGGGTAGGGAAGGTTTAAAAATTGTTTTATTAACTAGACTTTCTCCGGTATTTCCATTCAACTTATTAAACTACGCCTATGGTGTAACTGGAGTTTCTTTGAAAGACTATATTCTAGGAACTATCGGCATCCTTCCGGGAACAGTTATGTATGTATATTTGGGTTCTTTAGCTGGTAATATCGCCACAATTGGCACCGGAGATCAACCAAGCAATCTCGCCGTTATCTGGGCAATTCGTATTATCGGTTTTATCGCTACAGTCGCAGTTACTCTCTACGTCACCAAAGTTGCGAGAAAAGCTTTGGATGAAGCAACAAGTATCAGCGAACAGTGAACAGTTAACAATTATTTGATTCTAATGCAACTGACTAACAAATAACAACTATCAACTAACTACTAACTACTATCAACTAAAATGTCAAATTCAGCGTTTGAAAGAGTAATTGTTCCCCCAATGGATGAGTACAATCAAAAGTTGATTGCAAACTTACATCCTAATGATTGGAAAAATCCCGATCCTGCCGATTGTTATGATTTAGTGGTGATTGGTGCGGGTGCTGC
>JBCCSG010000448.1:0-5244 GCA_039200565.1 Cyanobacteria bacterium P01_D01_bin.50
ACACAAACCACAATAAATAATTTGCGAGCAAAAAATGGACGTAACTGGATTCGAACCAGTGACCTCTACGATGTCAACGTAGCGCTCTAACCAACTGAGCTATACGTCCAGAACTTTATCTATATAACATACATTTGTTCCCAAGCGCAAGATGTAAAAATAAATTATTTTCTTGAGAGACGTAAAATTTGACGTTTCTACATCAAATTACCTAATAATAAATACACTTTGCGAACCTTCCCCTCTCCAAAATATCGGAGAGGGGAGCGATACGGCGGGGTGAGGTTAATTTAGCTTACTTTTTCAAATGCTTTTGCGCTGATAATATCAGTTGTTGCGCTCTTGGATAAGATGTTGTTCCAGGTTTTACGGTTTCTAATTTATTGATAATTCCCCGTAATTTGGCTTTGTACTGGTTAACGTCGGAGGAAGGGTAAGCAATAAGCCTTTGAATTTCCACTTCTGCTTGCTGAAGAATTTGTTGTGATTCTCCTTCTGCTTGGAGTCTCCCCCGGATAATTCCTTGGTTACTTTGATATTTGGCTAGTAGTTTCTGCGCTTCGATATAATTGGGATTTTCAACTGTAACGTTTTGCAATCGCTTGATTGCTTCCAACCATAGTTTTTCAACTTGCTGCCATTTATAAACTGGATGGGGTGGATTTTGGGATGCTTGTGCTGCTTGCATGGCGAATACTTTCGCTGCTTGGATGAAATTACCCGAAAGACTGCTTTTTCCATCTTTCGCAATTATTTTGTTTAAATCGGGTTTGGAAGCTGCAACTATAGTACCCGCCTTTTTACCAGCTAAAGTTTCTCTGGGAATTTGCTCTAAAGTAAAGATAGCGGCTTGCATTTGTGCTAGAGCTTGTTCTTTTTCTCCACCTTTGGCTTGCTGATATTTTTCCTTGGCGACTTTTAAAGCTGATTCACCTTGGGTTAGAGACTCAAAAGCATTTTTTTCCTGAAAAACTTTAGCATCCATCCGCGCAACTCGACGACGTGCTGTTTCAAATTCATCTACAGTAAATTTCCAAGTACACCCAAATAATCCGCAATAAGCTTGAGGATAATAGCCCAAAAACCAAACTGGTAAATTATCTAAATTTTGTTGTGCTTGTTTAACTTTTTCGCCACCTCGTTTAATATCAGCGATGCTAGTAGCTTTATTTACCAAAATATCTGCTTGTTCTGTGGCATTGATTGCACCGCGATAACTCTTATCCATGCTGATGTAAGAAGGTAAAAGTAATAACGGTGCTTTCTCAGCTACAGGTTTGCGAATCATGGGGAATGGTAAATTAACTAACCATACCGTACCGCAAATACTAGTTACAGATATTGCCACCCATTTTAATTTACTGAAAATACCCGGCGGTTGATTGGCTTTTGCGGCTTTCTTGAGAATCTTTTCGTTAAATTCTGGAAATACATCTATAACTGCATCGCGCAATTCATCTAAAGTTGCAGGAGAGCCTTTTTCTCGACGGAGTTTTTTTAAACGTTTAGTTACAAATTGCCTTTCGATTCTACCAATCTCATTATCAGAACCGCAATTTAGCAATTCATAACGCAAAATGTTGAAAGCGGAATTATTCAGACGATACATGATTTTATAGTTGATAGTAAATTTTGATTTGAATGTTAAATGCTAAATGCGAGCGGAGCAGAGAATTTCTATAAAAAACACTATTTTTTTTGAGCTACTTTCTCGTAATAACGCTTAAATTTCGTAATTTTATTTTCTGCTTGTATATGTGCTAATGTTTCGGGAGGAATTTCTTCTATAGTTTTAATAGCAGCTTCCATCGAAACAATTGCTAGCTCTTTCTGTTTTTGAGTCTTTGCTATAGTTAATTCTCTTCTTGCACCGTTATAAGCCTGTTCTGCTTCTAATAAAAAGACAAAAGCCTGCTTTTCTGTAAATGTTTTTGTTTCAATTTGTGTTACTTGAGTACGAATTTTTTCAAATTCTTCAAAACTAAAATTCCAACTACAGCTAAATGTTTGACAATAAGATTCCGGATAATATCCTAGAAACCAAACCGGAATGCTGCTCAGATGTCGTTCGGCTTCTTCGGTTTTTTCTTCTACTTGTTTTATGTCGGTAAAATTAGTTGCAGATTTGAGTAAACTTTCTGCTTGTGCAACGGAATTTTTTGCACCCCAATAGTGAAAATCCATATTTATATGAGATGGTGTAAGTAATACTGGTGCTGTTCTAGCAATAAACCAGCGAATTTTGGGATGCGGTAAATTAAGTAGTACCATCACCCCTACAAAACTTGTTAAACCAATTGTTAGATATTTAAATTTACCAAAAATGCTTGTTTTGCGATTCGCTTTAGCTGCTTCTTTGAGAACTGTTTCGCTGAAGATAGGAAATACATCTACTACAGCATCTCGCAATTCATCTAATTTTGCACGTTCTCCAGGTTTCAATTGCAGTTGTTCCAAGCGTTGCAGAACAATTTGCTGTTTTTTTGCTCCTTGCTTGTCATTACTGCTACATGTTTCAATCTCACCACGTAAGATTTCAAATGCTTTATTATGAAGACGATACATCTAAACACCCTTTAACTCTTACTATTACTATTCCCATTTATGGTGAAAAAATTACACGCGTCTTGTTTGGGGGGGGAGATGGGGAAGATAATTAAGTTAGAAGCTAGTACTCTCACAAACCAATATTGCCCGATGAGGTTAGTGAGTAGTGAGTAGTGAATAGTAAAAGTCGCGCATATAATTACCCAAGTCTTGTTTCCTTGATAGACTACTAAGTAGGTTGGCATTGAAAATAGTAATTGGGATAAGGCAATAGGCAAGCCGGCAAAAGGCAATAGGAATAAGGGTTTGAGGGTAATTTATATTCTGTAATATAGCTTGGTTTATTTGTGCCGACTTACTTAGTACAAAACGGCAAGTTAACTATGCGGGGTTAATAATGACAAGACAAAGTTCTTTTCTTCCCGCTCCCTGCCTCAACCAGGCAATGTTGGCGTAGTGAACTACTGGGAGTTATTACACTTTTTACATGGGGTGAGTTCAAAAAAAATGGCAAAGTATTGCTAACATTTGAGGATAGTTAACAAAATCTTTATTAATCAAAATGACAACTGCTTTAATTACTGGCGCTTCCAATGGTATTGGTAAGAGCTTTGCGGAAAGACTTGCGGCAAAAAATACGAATCTGATTATCGTTGCTCGTTCAGAAGATAAACTTAATGCTCTTGCTAAAAAGTTGCAGGAGCAATACAACATTCAAGTAAATGTTATTGTAAAAGACTTAGCACAACCATCGGCGGCTCGGGAAGTATATGATACTACTCAAGAACGGGGATTGACCGTTGATTTACTGATTAACAACGCAGGTTTTGGTGACTATGGTGAATTTTCTCAAACCGATGGCGATCGCCAAGTGAAAATGGTGCAGTTAAATAATGTGGCGCTGGTGGATTTAACTCACAAGTTTTTACCTCAAATGCGGGAACGACGTTCGGGAAGTATTATAAATGTGTCATCAATTGCGGCATTTCAACCAATACCATATCTTTCAGTTTACGCGGCCAGTAAAGCTTTTGTTAGCAGTTTTAGCGAAGCATTATGGGCAGAAAATCGTCAATATGGAGTGCGAGTTTTAGCAGTTTGTCCAGGCCCTACAGAAACAAATTTTTTCGTTGCAGCTAACTTTCCTCCCGCACTTGCACGTAATGCTAAGAGTATTTCTACTCCCGAAGAAGTAGTAGCGAGAGCATTGAAAGCTTTGGATGAAGGACAAGCAAATGTTGTAGTAGGTGGTATTGCTTCTCACTTTATCACTAAGTTATCCTCAATAGTCCCCAGAGAAACTCTACTAAATTTATTAGAAAAACAATTTAAGGCTTAGGAAATTAGAAATTGGTTATGGAAATTTTGTTGTAAATAGCTTGCTGTAAGATGGGTGTCTTTGCCCGTCTAATTTTATTTTTCCCTGTTCTCTATTTCTGTTTACTTTTAACTAATAATTATTAAGACAAAAAAATCGTAATCCATAATTACGAATTACGAATTACGTTCTTCGCTCTGTTCTTTACGACAAGAGGTATTAGTAACGATCGATCGCAAATCAAGAAGCAGAATTTATCACTGCTACAATAATCCCTCCTTTGCCTTATTTTGTTGGGACAAAAGAGATATACTTGGTAAATTCGCCCTTTTTGATTTCATACAAAAGCCCGGAAGTTTCATCCTTGACTTTAGATGCTTCAAAACCCTCTGACTTGAGCTTATTTATCACAAGCAAAGCTAATTCTTCAGGACTATTTTTTGTATCCTTTTCAAGGATTATTTCTACTTCGGAAGTTTCTACAAAATCCTCTTCTTCTGTCCAATTAAGTTCAGTAAAAAGTTGAGTTAATTTTGCATCAAACCCTTGTTCTGATTCAGTAGTAGGCTTTTCTTCAGTTATTTGTTCTGATTCAGTAGTAGGCTCTTCTTCAGTAGTAGGCTTTTGTTCAGTATTAGACTCTTCTTCAGTTATTTGTTCTTCTTCGGTATTAGGCTCTTCTTCAGTTATTTGTTCTGATTCAGTAGTAGGCTCTTCTTCAGTTATTTGTTCTGATTCAGTAGTAGGCTCTTCTTTAGTTATTTGTTCTTCTTCGGTAGTAGGTTCTTCTTGCTGCTTACTACTTAATCTATAACAGTCATCTCGCCGGTAAGATAAAAGAATCATCGTACCCTGCTCTTTGACTGCAAAAAGCTGTAAGAACTTAGTTAGATTTCCTTTAGAAACTCGATAAACTTTTGTATCAGGTTCATCGGTGAGTTTTTCTACTTGGAAATCTGTATCTGCGAGCTTTTCCTCGAAATAAGCTTGAACATCATTTATGGAATCAGATGTACGTCGAGTACGTCTATCTATTCTTGCGATTTGTACTCCACAAACATAAGGAATTTCACCTATGTATCTGGGAAAGTCAGCAAATGGATCGATTGGACGAGATTGAGATTGATTGTTTGTTTCAGAAGGTATTTCTTCTGGGTTTGATTCAATCGTAGTACTAGTAGCTTCTGTTTCCGCTCCTTCTTCTAATTCAGCTTCGTTTTCATCCCTAGTTGCTGAAACATCACTAATAGGTGTTTGATCAAATGATTCACCCAAATCACTATCACCTAAATCAGGAATTTCATCCCTAGTTGCTGAAACATCCCTAATAGGTGTTTGATCAAATGATTCACCCAAATCACTATCACCTAAATCAGGAA
>JBCCSG010000449.1:0-5239 GCA_039200565.1 Cyanobacteria bacterium P01_D01_bin.50
AACAGTTAAAACTGTATAAGGTGACAAGGCATCACTCGAACCTTAGCTTAAACTTGTTTGTGAAAATAACGTGATTTGAGATTTCCCTTATGGATGCTACGGCACTTTGGCAACGATACCAGAAATGGCTATATTTCCATGAAGGACTAGGTTTTTACCTAGATGTTAGCCGGATGGGCTTCGATGATGACTTCGTTAGCTCGCTACAGCCTTCATTTGATAAAGCCTTCGCGGATATGGCGGAATTGGAAAAAGGCGCGATCGCAAATCCGGATGAAGAGCGGATGGTTGGACATTATTGGCTAAGAAATCCCGATTTGGCTCCTACGCCGGAATTAACGCAAGAAATAGTCAGTAATATCGAAAAAATCGAAGTATTTGCCGAGAAAATCCACACGGGTGCAATTCATCCTCCCAAAGCTGCTCGCTTCACTGATATAATCTCGATTGGGATTGGTGGATCTGCCCTCGGACCTCAATTTGTGGCTCAAGCTTTAACTACAGATTATCCTCCTGTGGCGATTCATTTTATTGATAATATTGACCCTGCAGGAATCGATCGCGTATTAACTCAATTACGGAACCGTCTTTCAAGTACTTTGGTATTGGTGATTTCCAAATCTGGAGGAACACCTGAACCACGTAACGGAATGATGGAAGTCAAGAAAGCTTATTCCGGACAAAACTTGGATTTTGCACAATATGCGATCGCTATTACTATGCCCGGTAGTAAGCTGAGCAATACTGCCTTAGAGGAAGGCTGGCTGGCAAGTTTTGCGATGTACGATTGGGTGGGTGGTCGTACTTCCGAGATGTCGGCTGTAGGGCTTGTACCAGCAGCATTACAAGGTATTGATATTCGTGAAATGCTCAATGGTGCGAAGGAGATGGATGATGCAACTCGCATCCCAGAAATCCAAAATAATCCAGCTGCAATGCTAGCTTTATCTTGGTACCATGCTGGCAATGGACGTGGTGAAAAGGATATGGTAGTTCTTCCTTATAAGGATAGCCTACTTCTATTCAGCCGCTATCTGCAACAGTTAGTAATGGAATCCTTGGGTAAGGAAAAAGATTTGGACGGTAACATTGTCCATCAAGGTATCGCAGTTTACGGTAATAAAGGTTCAACCGATCAACACGCATACGTACAACAGTTGCGCGATGGGGTAGCGAACTTTTTCCTTACCTTCATTGAAGTCTTAGAAGATAGAAAAGGTTCTTCTCTAGAAGTTGAACCAGGAACTACATCTGGCGATTATCTTTCCGGTTTTCTTCAAGGTACTAGAAAAGCGCTTTACGAAAACCAACGCGATTCAATTACAGTTACCATTCCCCAAGTGAATTCCCGAACTGTAGGGGCATTAATTGCTTTATATGAAAGGGCTGTAGGTTTTTACGCTAGCTTGGTGAATGTCAACGCTTACCACCAACCAGGGGTAGAAGCTGGTAAAAAAGCAGCAGCAGCTATTTTAGAATTGCAAAAACAAATAGTATCCGTTCTACAAGCAGAAGAAAATCCACTTTCTTTAGAAGAAATAGCGAACAAAGCAGGTGCAACGGAAGAAATTGAGTCAATCTACATTATACTGCGTCATCTTTATGCTAACGGACGTGGTGTAGTAGTAGATGGTAACTTGGGAGAACCCAGTAGTTTGAAATTCTCTATTGGCTGATAAATTATAATTCTTTACCATATTTTGGTAACTTTTGTTGCATCCGTAACATTTTTTTATTGAAGAGCATCTTAGATTGAATTAACTATTCAATTTAAGATGCTCTTTTAGGAGTATTGTTATGAATAAAGCTAGGGGAATCGAAATCCGCTATTTGGAGTCAATCAAAGGGGGGATGGCTCAATTCTTTACCCCTCAAGCCAGCAACGAAACGATGTTGGTACAGATTGCACCGAATACAATAGATGATTTATTTGTACATAAATCTCAAACTGACCAATTATTGGTTGTCAAAGGTCAATTTGTTCTAGTAACTTTAATTAACAGAGAGTATCAGTATATTCCATTAAGTGAAAAATACCCAGCAGTGGTAACTATTCCACCGGGAGTACTGCATGGAGCAATAAATACTGGCTCAGAAGCCTGTGTAATAGTAAATGCTGTACTGCGTCATAAAGAACCTCAAAAGCTTGATTATGTTACCCGTGGAAAGCCATTTCCCTATGATTTAGCAGCAGCAGAAGCTGCATTGAATGATTTAGAAGCAAGAAAGATAGTTGTTGGTTGATGGTTTATTACAGCCTCGGAGCGCAGAGGGAAGCGCGGAGGAATAGGGAGGGAAGTAAGTTTTAAGATTTGGGATATTTAAAATATGATTACATATTCAAGCTGGGATTCTTTCCCAGTTTTTTTATTTTTGTGATTTATGTGTAGAAGAAGGTGCAACACTATATCCAAACCACTATTTTTCAATAACTTTATTATTTATTCAAATTTCAAGCCCAAACTTCATCATCACTATATATCGATTCAGTGTTTAAACTTATTTACGAAAGTCTTTACTGTTAGTTAATTTAGTTATACACATAGATTTTTGTTTTTTTATACAGCGGTTTAAGTTTCAAAATAGCTGTCTTTACTAAAACTAAAATCTTTCTGAATTCTGAAAATTAATTACAGAAGAGTATAAATAATGATCGAATTTAAGACAGTCTCTATTGTTACTGCCGGGTTAATTGCTATAGGCTCTTTAATACCTCAAAAAGCTTCTGCTGCCTCGATTACAGCGGTTGCTTCAGGTTCTTCAAATCCTGGAATAGTTACAGATACAAGCCTACAAAATGGCGATTTTACAATCACAGCCAACAATGGTAATCCTGCATTCACTACTTTAGGTGATGGAGTTGATGAGACTGTAAGATGGAATTTTGATTTTAGTAACGATCCAAATCTGAATTCATTTCTTTCTAGTGGATCGTTGACATCCGCAGTATTAAGTTTGACACTATCACCTCGAAGTGGTTTAATCACCACTGATAGTACAGGTATACCTGGTGTGGCTGGTATCGCAATTCCTAACATCCCTGGAATTCCTTCTATAAGACAAATTGGTACTGTAGAATTCGATTTACTCGACTTTGGTTTTAATGGCGGTAGTATCTTAAATGCTTTAGTGTCTGGAGCTCAAAATTCGATTGCTTGGGTTTACCAGGATGATGCAATTATCTCCAATGCTCAACTTCGATTAGTGTCAGAAGACTCTGTGGAAGTTCCCGAACGGACTTCTATGTTAGGCTTATTTTTGTTGGGGGCTGTTGGCATTGGTAGTTTAAAGTGCAAGAAATCGTTTAACTTCTTACCCAGTAAATAATAATTATTCTTAATAAGAAATTAATATTGTAATTAGAGGGAGCATCCCAATTTTGTTAAAAGCCCGCAGGCTGTAAGCCTGGGGCTACAATTGCAAAGCCCAGATGGTGCATGGGCTAGGAGAATTATTGGCGAATTATATTAATTACATTTTGTATTGCATGGGGAATCCCTGTAGAGACGTAGCAGTGCTACGTCTTTCTCAATGTGAAATCGTAACTTCATATTTAAATTCAGCAACACCGAATTATTAGCCCACATAGCTGGGCTTTGTTTGTATAGCCGCACCCTTGCAGGGTGTCGGGTAAAATTTTCCCAGTTTTTTAATTTTTATAATTAATTAAGTTGCTAAATCACGAAGAAAGTAGAATTTATCGCTTTGCCAATCGGTACCTTTAATTCTTCCTAAGTAACCATTGAGAGGAGAAGAAAGTTCGATTAAGATTTCGTGCATTTCTTTGGTTTCTAAAGGCTGCGGTGGTTGAGAAATAGAGTAAGCACCATGTAAATTCGAGACGGATGTCGAATCCATTTTGGAGTTTTGGAGATAATTTTTAACGATTTCTATTAAGTGCGATCGCAGTTTAATGTCTTGCTGGATTTTGGTAATATAAATATTAACTTTATCGTCTGCTAAACCAAAGGGTTCTTTTTGTAAGCATTGCTTTAAGTCTCTTAAATTGACAGAACCTTGATAGTTAGATTGTAATTCTACAAGTTTTTCTAGTGTTTCTGGTGTAATTACATTCATTTTATTGTGTTGTGTAGTTAAAATTGCATGTTCCGTAAGTTCGCCAGCAGCTAGAATAATTTTGACGCAAGAGTCAAAATGTTCTTGAAGATGCTTATATCCAAGTTTGATTAATTGTGCTGCTGTACCATCAGGAACTTTTTCACTTTTAGTAGCTTTACATTCTCCGACAACTGGATAGGGATATTCGCAATAAAAATCAACACCTCCAGCCCCTCCTAATTTTTCTGGATCTAAATTGGCTTTAGAATTAGTATTGGAACAAGAAAATCCTAGTTTTATAAAACCTTTACGTACTAGTCTTTCAAATTCATTCCCATCGCTAGAATTTCCCACTACAGCAATTTTATTAATCCAAGTTAAGTCTGGATCGGGATATTTTACTGTTTGTTGATTGCTCCAACCTAAAAATAGATGAATATCCGATTGTAATTGTTTCGCGGTGGGATTATTGACGGTTAACGGTGATAAAATATCTAGTAATTGTTCTAATTCTGGATGTTGTGGTAGTTCAAGTTTTTCTAACTGGTGCTTGCGAGTAGTGAAGATGTTATCGGGTAATACTGGGTTTGTATTATCAGTTTTTAAAGCATTAGGAAGTCCGATAAATTTTCCTAATTTACTTGATTCTACTTTCAGGGATACTTCATAAGGCTGGGATAATTTATAGACACGTAAATAACTTAAAAAAATATGCTGTTGTTGATGCAATATTTTCTCTAATACTTCTTGCTTCCATATCGTCAATCGGGATAATTTTTCTGCATATTGGCTTTCATCAATAATTTGAGTTAATTCGCATTGAGCATAAGCTTGAATTTCTTGATTTTGGGAATTTTTATTAATGCTCTGAGCAACAGATAGAAAGTTTGAAGAATAATATTTATCTATTGAAATTGGAATATATAATGAATCTACCGGATAAAGCGCAAATTTCTGTCCAGGGCGAATAAATATCCTGGGCATAGCAGCAATAATTCGTCCATGAATTAAAGCTGTAATATCAAGTTTGGGTAGACATAAAGCTGTGGGAATTGAAGGCAGCGAATTCATATTTAATTAGTGAGGCGTTGAAAATAGTAATCAAGAGAAGGGAATAGTGAATAGTGAATAGTGAGTGGGAATAAGACTTTTAACTAAGTTTACCCAAGCTGTAACTGCC
>JBCCSG010000450.1:0-5226 GCA_039200565.1 Cyanobacteria bacterium P01_D01_bin.50
ACCAGGAACTAGAATCCCTAATAATCCAGAAGATAAAACCAAAAGTGCAGATACCATCCGCTCCGTAAGTTACTGTCATTCAAGATACCTTTGCTAATAGTATTTATAATTAGTATTGATATTTCTACTGTGTTTCCCCAGGATGTAATGGAGCATCGCTAAGCAGATGACTCACCAAGATTTTGAGGAAAAATAAGGGCACAAACCATTCCAAACCAGGCGTTGGTGAAAATAGATAACAGTTGCCCAACAGTGCTAAACCGTAGAGCAATAGGGCCACAGGACGCTGGAGGTAAAGAGGAGAGCGCAATATAATGACTGATGCTCCCAACAAGTACATGGATGTGCCAAGAAAGAACTCCCAATCTCCCTCACGAATAATCTTGGCTACCAGAAAGATATGAACAATATGCAAACACACAAATGCAAAATGCTGCTGCCAACCCTGTCCCTTTCGGTGATACCAACGCTTGGCGCTGGAGGTAGCATTGGTGAGCACACCCCCCACTAAATCAAACCCAAAAAAAGCGATCAGTCCTAATTGTAAGGGAGTCCATTCTATAGGAAGAGTTACTGCATAGGTTGGAGCCGCAACCGCAGCCACTAGACTTGGCACAAATTGTAACAGCAACTCCGCTGGTGTAGCACCCGGCCCGGTGATGCGGTCAAGTAACCCTTTTATACCAGGGCGAGGAGAGGGATTAGTCGAATTAACATACATCACATTGACCTCATAACAGTTGTTATGCAATTAAAATAACAACTGTTATGATAATCTGTCAATAGGCACAGTGTATCTGGTTATTCTGTTTTGATGTTTATGTCCCGCGATCGCCGTCTAGAAGTATCTGAAGCCGCCTGGCGAGTCATTGCCCGAGAGGGGTTAGATCGCACCAGTATGCGAGCGATTGCCCAAGAACTGGGTTGTACTACCGGAGTAGTAACTCACCACTTTAGAAATAAGCAGGAGCTAATTCTGTTTGCCCTTAATCAAGTTACTGAGCTTCAGCAAAAAGCGATGCAAGCTGCTACTCATAAAATTTCAGGAATTGAACGGCTAGTAGAAATGTTGTCTGCATTTTTGCCGCTAGACAATGAACGGCGAGATATTCTCAAAGTTTGGGTTGCTTTTTTAGGGTATGCTGTTGGGCGGGAGTCTTTGATGGAAGAGCATCAAAGCTGTGCCGCTCAACTCCGTGAAGTGATTATTGAGGAATTGAAAGCTCTACAGTCAGTAAAGTTGATTCGAGCCGATGTAGAACTAGAGTTAGAAGCTAACGTTCTCTTAGCCCTTGTAAATGGGATTAGTCTTGATTCCCTCATCCAGGGTAAACACCTCAGCCCAGCACAGCAGCAGCTTGTGATTCGGCGTTATGTTGAGCAATTGCGATAAATTATTTTTTCCCTCTCTTCCTCTACCCCCCTCTCCTCTAATCCATCCCAAAAGTGTTATAAGCTGAATCTTAAGCGTCTTTTATGATTAAAATTGTAAAACTGGTCGAGGCTCAAAACTCCCTACCTTGAGGTCGGGAATGTAGAGTTCCGTTGCGCTTTTAAGCGCCATTAATGATTTACGGTGTATATTATGCTGTTGCGATCGCTGGCGATTGTGTTTGTATCTTGCGTTATAGGAATATTTTCTTGGATTTATTCTCCTCCTGCTTTGGCAATAACGCAGATCCCTTTATCAAATATTTCTTACCAAGAGTGTCCTCCAGAACTCGCCGAAGGGAATGTTACTAGTGGTGGTGCTAGTAGGGCTGCAAAATGTTTCATAGTCACGGGCAAGGCTAAAAACATGACTAGCAAAACTGTATATGATGCAGATATTTATGGGCGGATTTACGACGCTAATAATAATTTGGTGATGCAAAACCGTACTCGTGTTGGTTCCATTGACGAAGTACCGCCTGGGGAAAGTGATTTTGAAATGAGAATTACTGTTCCAGCAAATCAACCTACGCCATTGAAGTTAAAGCAATTTAAAGCTTCTGGATTTACTTCTAAAGTTCGTTACTGAATCGTCAACCCATAAAAAATTACGCCTCTCAATCGTGTTCCGCTGGCTCCTGTGACGGCGTGAATATCGAATTTGGACGACGAGGAGTCCAGTTAATAATTCATCCCTCGACAAATCGAGGAATGAATTACGAGTATAATCTTAAAAACTAGAAACCATAGGACCAGCTAAACTGGTGAGAAGTCCGCTGATTAGGTTTAGAGAAAGGAAAGCCAGAATTGGAGACAAATCAATTCCTCCCAAAGGGGGAATTATATTGCGGAAAAGATTAAGATAAGGATCGGTTATTTGGCTGAGTGCTGCAAATGGTTGGTTATACCAATCAATTTGTGGGAACCAGGTTAAAAGTACGCGAATAATCATCAGGGTACTGTAAATCTGGACGAAAGTAACTAGCGTGCTAATTAGTAAGTTCATGGATGTTTGTTTTTTTACGTTTTGGTCAAAAGCCGTCCTATTATCGATTTTAATGCCGACTGGTAGGAGGATGCCGTTATTTACGGTTTCGGTATTTACTCTTTTGAAATTTATTTGAGCGGCTATAAAACAATTTATCGCTCTACTTCCGCTCAAATTCTCAATTTTTCCCGTCTATTGTAATTCTTCGCTAGGTTCGGAATATTGTTTGACTCCAGAATTATTGTTTACATTACCTAATTGATCGCGTACTTCATCTATTGTGGCGTTTAACTGGGCAATTTTATCTTCTAGGGAACGTCGTGCTACTTCCATTTCTACTCCAGAAGATGCTGCACTTGGAATCTGCCGCCCTTTGGCAGATTTATCAAAGTTTGAATTACCGGTGGCTGTTATTTGTTCTCGTTCATTATCTTCGGTCAATTCTGCCGAATCGCGTCTTTGAGCTACCAGCGTCCCGATAACGCCACCAACTATACTACCAAAAATAGCTCCTGCAAAAAATCCGCTCGCAAAACCATCGCGTTGACTCATATGTTCATCACCTTTAACTCTCGCTACTTCCTACTTTAATCATCGTGGACAACAGTAAGTACGCCCCGAGATGGAACCTAAAATTCAGGGGCAGGTGGATAAGCTGATGTGCAGCTAAGTTATACAATGCAAAAAGATGAAAATACTGTAGTGCGTACGCGTTGTGTGCGCGTACCTTTATGTCGTCCCTCCGGGGCTTAGCGCTTACATCTTGCTCGCTAGCATTATACAAATTAAGTGCGTAACAGCTTATAACCAATCAACTAGTGGCGAAGAGCCGCATCTGTGAGAGCGAAACCCAGCTAACTGCTGCATTGCCGAAATTGTAACCCCCGCATACCAATTTCTTCGTTCCTTTCATTTTTAAGTTCCAAAAGTGCGATCGCCAGCATCCCCCAATCCCGGTACTATATATCCTTGTTCGTTTACAACTTCATCAATTGTTGCGGTGTAAACATTTAAACTAGGATAAGCTGTACTTAATTGTTGTAATGCCCGAGGAGATGCAACTACGCAGACAATTCGCGTTAAAGCTGGATCTACACCCCGAGTTGTTAATTCTGACATAGCTGCCATTATAGAACCTCCCGTTGCTAACATGGGATCGGTTATTAACACTCTTGTTTGGGGGTCAATTTTTTCTGGTAGCTTATTTAAATAACACTCGGGTTGCAAAGTTTCCTCGTTTCGGACTAAACCCAAATGATAAATAGATGCCAGAGGTAGCAAAGTTTGTGCTCCTTCTAGCAATCCTAAACCAGCACGCAAAATCGGTATCACAGCTACTGGCACTTGGGGATTAATTAATGTTGCTGGACACGCATCTAATGGTGTCTGTACTGTTGTCTCTTGAGTTGGTAACCATTCTCTAGCAGCTTCGTAAGTTAGCCAGCGCCCTAACTCAGTCATCGCTGAACGGAACAATACAGAAGGTGTCGCAGCATCGCGAGCAACTGCCAACCAGTGCTTAATTAAAGGATGGGGTGGAACATAAACGCGTAGTTGTAGCGTCATAACAAAGTATTCGCTTGAATATATACGGTATAACAACGCCAAACATCATAATACTCTTTTAACCTGGTGGCTAATAGCCAACATAAACACTTAAAAATTCATTTGGGTTATTTATTGAGAATTTTTTTTATTACTAGTTGACATTTTTTCTCAATCAACGTTATATTATTTTTCAGTGTTCTCCTCTCTTTAAGGAACGGCAGACGGGATTGGTCAGCAGCTGCGGACTCGTCCCTCTTTTTTTTTGGCTGAAGGGCGTTGTTAATTGGGGATGAAGAAAGAAACTAAAGAATTATATTTGGTCAATTTTTAACTTTTAATATATTGTTGTTGGTATTTATTAAGAGTTATGTACGATGCGATTGTAATTGGCTCGGGTATTGGTGGTTTGGTTACTGCGACTCAGTTGGTGGCGAAGGGTGCTCGGGTGCTGGTTTTAGAGGGATATACTATTCCTGGAGGTAGTGCTGGCTATTTTGAACGGCAAGGTTATCGCTTTGATGTCGGCGCTTCCATGATTTTTGGGTTTGGGGATAAAGGAACTACCAATTTACTTACCCGTGCCCTACAAGCTGTAGATGTCAGTTTGGAAACAATTCCGGATCGAGTACAGATTCACTATCATTTACCTAACTCGTTAGATTTAAAAGTTGAACGAAATTATGAAGATTTTTTACAAAATTTAATTGCATATTTTCCTCATGAAAGTAAAGGAATTCGTCGTTTTTATGATGAGTGCTGGAAAGTTTTTAATTGCTTAAATCAAATGGAGTTGCTGTCTCTAGAAGAACCCCGATATTTAATGCGGGCGTTTTTTGGACATCCATTGGCTTGTTTGGGTTTGGCGAAGTATTTGCCGCAAAATGTGGGAGACATAGCGCGAAGATATATTAAAGACCCGGAATTATTAAAGTTTATTGATATAGAATGCTATTGTTGGTCGGTGGTACCGGCAGACATGACACCGATGATTAATGCCGGGATGGTGTTTTCCGATCGACATTACGGTGGAGTTAATTATCCTAAAGGTGGTGTAGGACAAATTGCTCAAAAGTTGGTAGATGGTTTAATTAAGAAGGGTGGCGAAATTAAATATCAAGCTAGAGTCACGCAAATACTTAAAGAGAAAGGAAAAGCTGTAGGTGTAAAACTGGCAAATAATCAACAATACCATGCTAAACGCATAATTTCTAATGCTACTCGCTGGAATACATTTGAGAAATTACTTTCACCAGTAGAAA
>JBCCSG010000451.1:0-5190 GCA_039200565.1 Cyanobacteria bacterium P01_D01_bin.50
CTTGACGGTAAAAGTGAAACAACTCTATTACCGAAAAGTGAGGTTCTAAATTTATGCGTTTAGGCATAATTTTATGCTTTGCACCCTTGAAATTCTCAAAGGAATTATATCATTCCGGCGCAGCCGGAATTGATATTACTCACAGTCAGTTAGCCAGCGAAGTTGTCAAGCAAATGGCTTTGTCCCAAGAAGACTATGCCAAACAACCAGCAAAATCAAAATATGGTCCCGGTAAAAAACGCAATGAAGAAGCTTTTCGTAATTTAATTGAATATCGTCTTTATGAAGATTTGCGTAGGGGATGGCGAATTGTTCAACCTAATTTGGAACAATGCGGATTATTAGAAATTGAATATGTAGAACTTGCTGAAGTTTGTGGAGAAGCAGAACTTTGGCAAGAATTTCGCCATCCAATTTTACTACGAGCAACCCCCCAACAGCGCCTTATTGCCACCCAAGCTTTCTTAAATCATCTCAGACGAGAATTAGCCATAGACGCATTACTATTACAAACAGAGCGCTGCGACCAAATTAAGCGCGACGTTTTGCAAGCAATCAAAGAACCTTGGGTATTTGACGACAACGAACAGTTACATAAAGCAACTTGGGCTACTACCAATAGCGGTACTAGCGACAAAGCAAAAGTTAAATTAACGCCTACAAGTAAGATAGGACGATTTTTACGTTCGAGTAAAGCATGGTCGTGGTTAAATGAGCCTTTAGGTAAGGAGTATTACACAGAATTAATTAACACTTTGATAAATGCTTTGTGCGAAGCTGGATATTTATTAAAAGACAAATTAAAAGAAAAATCTCAGGTGCAGCTACGAGTTGATTCTTTGATATGGAAAGCCACACTTCTTAATGAAATAGCTCCAGATTTATTAACATCTCGTCGCTTACAAGATAGCGAACAAGAAAACATTTCTGCTAATATTTTCTTCCAAAAATTTTATCAAACAAATGCCTTTACAATTAATACAATGGAAGGGCGAGAACACACCGGACAGGTGAAAAACGAAGACCGTCAGGAACGAGAAGAAAAGTTTCGGGCTGGGGAATTAGCGGCTTTATTTTGTTCTCCCACAATGGAACTTGGTATTGATATTGCCGATTTGAACGTCGTTCATATGCGAAATGTACCCCCTTCCCCAGCCAATTACGCTCAACGTAGCGGTCGTGCTGGGAGAAGCGGACAAGAAGCTTTAGTAATTACATATGCAGCAGTTGGTAGCGGTCACGACCAGTATTTTTACCAGCGTCAAGATAAGATGGTGGCTGGAATTGTTGCACCACCAAAGTTAGAACTAGCTAACCAAGATTTGATTCAATCCCACGTGTATTCAGTTTGGCTGGCACATACGGGAGTGGATTTAGGGGATTCCATGAATAAAATATTGGATTTGGATTTAGAAAATTATCCCCTGCGAGAATCAATTAGTTCGCAGTTAAAAATGAGCGACGATAAATTGAGAAAATGTTTGCGAGCAACCCAATCAATTTTATCCGATTGCTTCTGTCAAAGTGATTTAAGAAAATCTTCCTGGTACTCCGTAGATTGGTTGCAGCATACCTTAGAAAACGCTCTCAATGCATTCAGTAAAGCTTGCAATCGCTGGCGAGATTTATATCAAGAAGCTGACGAACAATTACAGGAAGCACGTCGAATAATCGACCGTTCCGCTAGAGGTGATATTACTCAAGAAGAGCGCAATATTGCCCAAATGCAGGAGCGAGAAGCCCAAAGACAAAAAGATTTACTCACCGGACAAATCAATAAAGGTAAAAGCAACAGTCAATTTGAATTTTATCCCTACCGTTACTTTGCTGCTGAAGGATTTCTACCCGGATTCAACTTTCCTCGCTTACCAGTTAGAGCATATATCCCCGCAACTACTGGTGGTGAATTTGTAAATCGTCCTCGTACAGTTGCATTACGGGAATTTGCTCCCAGTAATATTGTCTACTATGAAGGTAGTAAATTTCAGGTAGCAAAAATAAAAGTCCCCGTTGGTGGTATCGAAAATCAATATAAACGTGTCAGCGTCTGCTTTAACTGCGGCTACTTCCACGACGGAGACTTCCGGGACACCTGCGAAAACTGCGGTGCAGAAATCAAACCCGACAAACGCCAAAATGTAGCAAAACTAACTCGCGTACTACCATTAGAAACTGGGATCGCCCGTCGTCGCGAACGCATAACTTGTGACGAAGAAGAGCGTTTGAAATACGGCTATAACATCACTACCCATTTTCGTTATGCAAGCCAAAAACAGCAAAATGCAACCGTAGAAAGTGCTGACGGAACTCCCTTATTAAAATTAACTTATGGAGCCACAGCTAAAATTTGGCGTATCAATCGTGGATTAAAGAAAAATACAGAAGAACGAGGATTTAAACTTGATGTCAAAACTGGTAACTGGGGCGACCAAAAAAATGAAAATCAAGTAGATTTACATACAGAAGTTAATTTATTAGTAGACGATACTTGCAATATTTTAGTAGTAGAACCGTTACATACTCCTATAGAAAATAAAGAAGCTTTTATCGCTACCTTACAGTACGCTTTAGAAACAGCAATCCAAGAAGTATATAAACTAGAAGCAGACGAACTAGATAGCGAACGTTTGGGAGACGGTAAATATCTACTTTTTTGGGAAGCATCAGAAGGTGGGGCAGGGGTACTGTCCCAACTACTAGAAAAACCCCAAGCTTTTCAGAAGATAGCTGATGCAGCTTTGGATATTTGTCATTTTAAACATATAAAACATAGCTGTGTAAACGCCTGCTATGAATGTTTGTTATCTTACCGCAACCAGTTTGACCATGCTTTGATAAATCGTCATTTAATTAAATCTTGGCTTGATTTATTGTTAGAAAGTAATGTTTGTTATGTAGAAAATATTTCTCGCGAACAGCAATATCAAACATTATTATCAAGAACCGATTCCAACTCAGAATTTGAGCGAATAGTTCTCAATGAAATTTATCAACGGGGATATAAACTACCGGATGCTGCACAAGAATTAATCCCAGAAGCTAACTGTAAACCAGACTTTATTTATCATTCCGCAGAAATTGCTATTTTCTGCGACGGTTCAGTTCACGATAGTCCCGAACAAAGAAAACAAGATAGAATTGAGCGAGATAATTTGAGATACAGTACTAGCTATACCGTTCTTACCTTGCGACATGATGAAAATTGGCGAGAAAGATTGGAGTATTTAGCAAGCTTGTGAATTTTCGAGTGGGAGTGAAATTACAAATATTTGCAGACTACGAATAGATATTAAATCTTTATATCCCACATTCCGTACCCATTAATTTTTATTGGTTTAAAAATCTTCGCCACAACTCAGACACGAATACAGGTGGCACAGCATTTCCTAAAATAGCACCGTCTACTGCTGTTGTTCCGCTCAGTTGATACTCTAAAGGAAATTCACTCAAACGTTTTACCATTTCCATATTTGCCAACTTAACAGTACCATCTGGTAAAAATATATCAGCAAATTTATTTCGGTTGGCTCCTTTTCCATCCATGAAATAGGATTTTATTATTGTTGGAAATGAGCAATCCGAGGTGACAGGTTTACATCTTCTACCGATACGAAACTTCCAAGTTGGTAATTCTACATCCATTGGTTCTTTATCACTTTTTTCTGTAGGAATATTTTTAATAAAATTCCACCAATTAACAACTGGTTCGAGGCTTACTTCTTCGAGTAACTTTTCTGTTTTCGATGCACGTAGAATAATTCTATACCTTTTTTGGATTGATGATACTCTACAAATTGACCACTCAAATTTGTAGCCCATTGCTGCAAGATTTTTACAAATCAAAAACTTGAAAGTATTAGATTTTTTGTAACCCGGTACATTCTCTAATACAAAATGCTCTGGTTGTAAATGAAAGACTGCTCCCATTGTTGATATCGCCATATCAAAGTCATTCGTCGTTTCAATTTTTTTACCTCTGGCGATACTGAAATTACAGCAAACAGTGGATGCCCAAAGCAAATCTGGATTCGCCGGAAATTCAGCCCATTTTTCCTGTTGACATTGCTGTACTGATTTACGAATTAAGTGGTGGTTAGGGAAATTCTTTCGATAATTATCAGCAATTTTTTCGCTTAATTTTGGATTGTTTGGGTCAAATTCTACTGCCCAAACTTCTGCATTAGGACTCACTTCTTTAATTCCACAAGCAACCCCACCACCACCCGCAAATAATTCCACTACTTGCACTGTACTCAACTCCTGCACTTGAAGAAATAATAGGATTGATTAAAAGTTATGCAATAAGAATGGTTAATTGTTCGGGTGCGTTGACAATCCGTGATTCAACTTGCTTCTTTAATCGATTGGGAATCCAATCAAAATCGCTGCGATACGCGGAGCGTGATGCCTCCGGCATATCGCCAGTGCTTTCAATGTGCTTCACCAACAAATCAGCAAAGCGACTATTATGTAACTCACTAAAAATCTCGCTCTGTTTTGCAGTTTTACGCATCAATTGAATTATTCTAAAGAAATTAGTATCTCTTCTTGCTACTTTCCGAATACTTTCCCAGGTCAAACTTTCTCTAGCAATATAACTTTTAACTAAGCCTTTCAGAAACTCTTCTATTTCTTGTTCATTGCAGGTTGCAGGTTCCCCAGTGTTTATCTCTTCAACTTTGGGTGACTCAGAAGCTTGCCTTTCATCTTCATCAGCTTCCTCTATAACTAATGCTAAATCTTTAGCCTCAAAAGCGAAAGTTCCGACAGGAATTGCGACCTTGAATAAAGAGAATTCAATATTCACAATTCTCCCAACTTGACCCTGGTGTAATTCTCCAAGAATTTGTACTAAATCTCCAACTTTAAAATTTTTAGGTTTTGTTGGAGTAATATCAAAAACTTTTTCTATTTTTGGATGCTGCTCTTGAGATTGTTCATCACCTTCGCCGAGTCTTGTTTTTAAGAGTTTAATGTCGCCGTAAGCATCTAAATATTTACATTTGTATTCGTGCAATGAATTCGCTAAATTTTCTTTCTCACTTCGCAGTTTTTCAATGTCAGGATTGACTATAGTTTCCTCAACAAGATTTTTCAAGATTTTGTTTTCCTGCTCTAATGCTAAAAATTTATTGGAAATTTCTTCTCCGCATGTCAGCGTACCTAGTGCGCTCTTCTTTTAATTGTTCC
>JBCCSG010000452.1:0-5169 GCA_039200565.1 Cyanobacteria bacterium P01_D01_bin.50
CAACCCCCAATCCCCGATATCCCCAAAACCCAACACAACCAATCACCCCAACGCACATATAAGGTTTGAGTTTGTCGTCGATAAATAGTTTCAGCATGAGTTTCATAGGTATCATGCCCGGATATCCACAAGGTTTCTCCATGGGGATTCACAAATGCTGAATATCCCGTGTTTGTAGCTCTTACTGCCCATCGATCGTTTTCAATCGCTCGCATGATATCCTGAGCATGATGCTGAAATTGCATTGCTTCACTATAAGGGTCATTATTGGAAGCTGTGAGAATAAACTCTCCACCGGCTACAGTTTGATTGCGAAATTGTTCGGCGAATGCTGAGCCATAGCAGATACCAACGATCGCATTACCAAAAGGTGTTTCCACAATCTGGTTTGATTTTCCCGGTATTTGTGTTGCCGTTACCGGAGATAATCGATTAATAATATCCCCTAAAATATTTTCAAAGGGAATATATTCTCCTAAAGGTACTAATTTCTCTTTGTCATAGCGACTGTAAATTTCACCGTCACCAGTAAATGTAAATAAACTATTGGTATATCTACCTTTTCCCTGACGTTTATAACCACCAATCCAAATTAAAACCCCTTTTTCTCTCACTGCTGCAATTAAGGGGCTATAAATAATTTCATCTTCAAAAAACGGTAATGCTCCCTCTGGGGTTACAACTGCTTCTACGCCTTGATTTACTAAATTTAAATACCCCTGAGTATAATTTTTCATGATAATTCGATTCCCTTGGGGTTTAAACTTGATTCGATTGGGGATATTACCTTGGACAATTCCTACTTTTAAAGCAGTTTCCGACACTTGGGAAAGGGGACGAAAATACAAGCCAAAACCAATTAAATGAACCAAAATAAATAGTGCGATCGCCAGTATACCTGGCGCGGCTTTCGCCATTATTCCTGGCACAACCGATGTATTATTTTCTTTTTGATAATTCCAGTCTTCTTCCTGCTTCCTTCTTCCTTCAACATCCGTTTTAATCAAAGCTTCTGCCATCAAACCGTTCACTGCAACTATCGCCGCCGTTACCGCTGTTGGCCCTGAAATTTGACCTAAGTGTAAAATTACCAAATCATGCGGAGACTGAGTGTAAGCAAGAGAACTCCACCATAGTGGTCCAGCACTCCAAACTCTTTCTAAAGCACACCAAATAGCTGTACCAATGAGGACGCGAATTAAACTATTTTGAGTTGAAAATATCCTCATCAGTCTAGCCCAGAGGATAACTAATATACCTCCCCAAAAGGAAATGAACAACCAGCAAAATAGAACTATTGCAATACTTCCTAACCAAGGAACTCCCAACCAAGTTAAGGGATGAAGTCCGGTAATCCAATACAAAGCAACTCCGTGATAACCCATACCCCAGAGGAGAGAGGAGAAGAAGGTTTTAGTTTTTTGTTTTGGGGAATTTACAACTATTAGCCATAGGGGAATTAGTGCAAACCATGCTAAAAACCAAGCGCCAACAGGAGCAACAGTTAATCCCATTGCAATCCCACTTGTTAAAGCAATTATCGGCTTTGAGTTAGGAGTTATGAGTTTGGTGAAAATATTTGATTTCATAAATAATTAGATAAAGCCTATTCCTTAAATAAGGGGAGCCGTTGCTTGAGTGCGGGTTGGTGAGCGTATGAGAGGTTTGTAGTTGGGCTTTAGCCCGCCTTTACCCAGAATATGATGGGAAGACAGCGCTACTACGTTAGCGAAGCGTGTCCGATAGGACATACTTTTATTACCAATCAAAATAATGTGGTGAAGTACAAGTAGTCTGTCCCATTAATTATGATGGGTAAAGGAAGATTCTTTCGTAGTAGCGCTTCAGCGCATCTGAAATCCGCGTGCGCTGAAGCGCTACTACAAACCCCTCATAACTTATGTGGTGAAGTACAAGTAGTCTGTCTCATTAATTATGATGGGTGTAGAGACGTAGCAGTGCGGAAGTCTCCCGACGTTTGAAAGAAAACAAACCAGTCAAAACTAATAAGACAGAACACTAGCTAGCCACAAATGGTGCGTGACGCTATAAACAAGACTCTTAGTTGCAAACTCAATTTGTCAAAGTGTCACACATCCTACAATTTATTTTCATCAAAATAGATACCAACCAAAATATATAAAGACGTTGCAGTGCAACGTCTCTACATTAATGGTTAATACATTACCAAACTTTGATTTTATTCTTCTGTTTCTACAGCATCATCTACTGTTTCTACAGCATCATCTACAACTTCTTCATCTTCATCAGATGACTCTTCACCAGTATCACCAGGAACAATTGCGACTCCATTGAGAAAATCTTCTTCATCGAGACGCTGTACCCTTACTCCGGTAGCGGAGCGTGATTGGATAGAAATGGCGTTTACTGCTTGTCGGATAATAATACCGCGACTTGTCACCATCATAATTTCATTATCTTCACTAACAATATGTAAACTTGCTAGTTGATCTTGAGTTTTGAGGTTTTTGAACTTGGTTGCCATTAAACCTTGTCCGGCACGGTTTTGCAAGCGGAATTGTCCAACTGGTACTCGTTTGCCATATCCTCCAGTAGTAATGACTAACACCCAAAGTCCAGAATTACTGTTATCTGCTGCTTCTGCAGTTTCAGCATTATCTGCATCTTCAACTTCTGTTGCTTCTGCTTCAGTTTCAGCGGCTGGCGTTATATCATTAAGAATGTCGGCGGGAAGAACATCCATCCCGACTAATTCATCACCACCTTTACGCAATTTCATGGCTTTTACCCCACGAGTTGCCCTACCCAAGGGGCGCAGTTGTTCGTGAGTACAGCGGAAGTGAATTGCCATGCCCATGCGAGAGCCGATAATTACACTATCTTCAGCTCTAGCACGACGTACCCAACGCAATTCGTCTCCTTCTTCTAAGGAAATCGCGATCAAACCGTTAGCGCGAATATGACTAAATGCAGCTAATGCAGTTTTCTTGATATAGCCACCTTTGGTAAGCATTACCAAATATTCGTCTTGACTAAATTCGCTTACGGGTACAATGGAGGTAATTTTCTCTTCTCTAGGAATTGGTAGCATTTGTACGATAGGCGTACCCCTACTGGTGCGGGAACCCAGGGGTAATTGATAAGCCCTCATACAGTAGACTACACCGCGTTCGCTAAAGAATAAAACGCTATCATGATCGCAACAAGTTAAGAAATGCTCGATATTGTCGTCATCTTTTACCTTTGCTGCTGCTTTACCTCTGGTAGCACGGCTTTGCGCTTCAAAGGTATTCACCGGCATTCTTTTTATATAACCTTGCTGAGTGAGCAAAATTATGACTTTTTCATTGGCAATTAAGTCTATATCATCTAATTCCCCTTCCTTAAGAGTAATTATCGTGCGGCGGGGTGTAGCATGTTTTTCTCTTAATTGCTTAACTTCGGTTTCAATAATTTCTAATATTCGTTCTCTCCGAGCCAGAATATCTCGTAAATCCTCTATTTGAGCTTCTAATTGCTCGTGTTCCAAACGAATTTTATCAGCTTCCAAAGCTGTCAATCGTCGCAACTGCATCTGCAAAATTGCATCAGCTTGGGCTTCCGACAATCCATAATTATTAATTAATTCTCCTTTCGCCGTCGGTGCATCCGCAGCATGACGAATTAAAGCAATAATCTCGTCCAAATGAGCTTGCGCGATTAATAAACCTTGTAAAATGTGGTCCCTTTCTTCAGCTTTCCGCAATTCATAGCGGGTGCGTCTGGTAATCGATTCAATGCGGAAATCCAAGAAAACTTGTAAAAACCGCTTCAACGTCAGCAAAATGGGTTCCCCATTTACTAACGCCAACATATTCGCGCCAAAATTCGCTTGCAGCGGCGTTAACTTGTATAAATTATTTAAAACTACCCGGGGATAAGCATCGCGCTTGAGTTCGATTACAACTCGCATGCCATCGCGATCGCTTTCGTCGCGAATATCGGAAATACCGTCAATGCGCTTATCGTTAACCAATTCAGCAATTTTTTCGATTAATGCTGCTTTATTAGTTTGATAAGGTAACTCGGTGATAATAATCGCTTCCTTTTCTGGTCTTCCTCGCTGTTGGATGGTCTCAATATTAGCTACGCCACGCATGGTAATTGAACCACGTCCAGTAGTATAAGCCTCCTTAATCCCTGAAGTACCAAGGATTTGACCGCCAGTAGGAAAATCGGGACCGTGGATATATTTAGTTAACTCAATATCCGTAATTTCCGGGTTTTGAATCAACGCTACTAACCCATCAATCAACTCTCCCAAATTATGGGGAGGGATATTTGTTGCCATCCCTACGGCAATACCAGAAGAACCATTTAATAGTAACTGCGGTAGTCTTGCCGGTAAAACTGTAGGTTCCTGCTGGGAACCGTCAAAGTTATCAGCAAAATCGACAGTTTCCGATTCAATATCTTCAAGTAAAGCGTCGCTAGTTAAAGATTGCAAGCGGCATTCAGTGTAACGCATAGCCGCCGGAGGATCGTTATCAACACTTCCGAAATTACCATGCCCCGAGATTAAAGGCGATCTCATCGAAAAACTTTGCGCCATTCGCACCAAAGCATCGTAAACAGCCGTATCACCGTGGGGGTGGTACTTACCTAATACCTCCCCTACAACACGGGCACATTTACGAAAGGGGCGATCTGCTGTCAACCCCAACTCGTGCATAGCGTAGAGAATGCGACGATGCACAGGTTTCAGACCATCCCTGGCATCTGGCAAAGCGCGACCGACAATCACGCTCATCGCATATTCCAGATAAGATCTGGACATCTCGTTTCGCAGATCCGTCGGGATTATCCGCTCCTGAGAGGTTGTCATAACCTAAAAAACTCCAAAAATCGCAAATTTTAGGGCTTAAATCAGAAAAAAAGCCAAATTATTCCAAATTATCCTTGAATAATCGTCATTATTTGGTAGAATTATAGCACATTTTGCGCGTTTTTGCAGAGAGTGGGGATTGGGAATTGGGCATTGGGCATGGGGAATTGGTAATTGGAAAAAGGTTACAATTTAACATTGCCGTAACGCACCATCAAGCTTCGGGGGAGATGGGGAGACGGGGAGACGGGGAGACGGGGAGACAAGGGGAAATCCAAAATTCTATAAATCCGCTACGGCTTGTTGCTGCTGTGGGAGATCCC
>JBCCSG010000453.1:0-5153 GCA_039200565.1 Cyanobacteria bacterium P01_D01_bin.50
AAACAGGTATCTATGGGAATTCTGAATATTGGAGGTAAAAGAGAATGCCAAGTAGTTTGTATGCCAAATCCACGTTGAGAGTTTATCAAACCACTTTTACTTAGTAGCTGGCGAAATTGTCCATACCAGGGAGTACTATTAAAATCTCCAATTACTATTAAATCTTTTTTGTTCGTTTCTAAAATCCTTTGACTCCAGTTAGCAAGGGCATCAAATTCTATCTTTTGATATGCTACTGTTTCAGCATTACGGGGACTAATTACATGGAAGCAAAGTAAGATTATTTCTCTGCCACTATAAGAGATTTGAGCTTTCAATAGGGGACGATTATTATCATTTGGTAGACTAATAAATCTTACTGTTTTGAGTTTGATTGGTTTTGTTTTCTCTCGAGGTACAAACCAAGCTATTCCGTGACTGGTATATTTCGGTTGCGCAGCAATTAAACTGTAATTTGTCAATCCTCTTTTTAGTTTCCTTATTGACTGGGGAGTAACTTCTAATAAAAATAAAATATCTGTTTTTTGCTTATTTAAGTATTCAATTGCTTTGGTGACATCTGTTTTTTTACTATCAAGTGTTGCATGAATTAAACGGATTGTTTCTGGAGGAGTGCTTAAATCTTGAGTAGAAGTTTGATGAGGAGGGATAAATAAAGGTAAAATGAATATAAAATTTATGATAAACGTAATCAGACATAAAACATTCCAGATATGAATACGCTTTTTTGAAGTCAATAAATTGACAAATAGCGCAATCAATAAAATCAGCCAATACTGAACTCTTGCATGTTCCATCATGCCAAAAATCCACCATTTATCTCCAGCAAGACTTAATATTGTAGCAACTACGGCTAATCCTGCTAAAATTTTTGTCCAGAACTTAATTAACCACAAAATGATTGACTTTTGATTTTTGACTTTTGATTTTTGACTTCCCCCCAGGGGCGCTCATAACTTCTTTAAAAATGGTGTTATGGCTTCGACGAATTTAATTGTTGATTCATAGGGTAAAACGTTTCTTCCGGAAATTTTGATTGCGCTTCCTTGAGATAGATGTAAGCTGTAGTCGGCTATTTTTTTGTCGGTATTATCTTTTTTACCTGTTTTGCTGATACTCGATGCTGTATCGCCAAAAACAGCTAATGTTGGCTGCATTATTGATTGTATTGCTTTTTGATAATCTTGTCGCCAAAATCCAGCTAAAAACGAAAAAACTGCATAACGACTAGCTGGATTTTTTGCACCTTCACGCAAAGTATCCAACCATTCATCATCAACATCTTCAACTGACGCGAATAATTGTTTGACGGAAAAATCTTGTAAAAACTTCTTGCGTCTGGCGTAGCTATAAAAAAGATTCCCTGAAGGTGAATCAAATAGCAGATTCCACAATACTTTTTGCTGCCATAGGGGAGTTGGCTTAGTCATTATACTCCAAGCAGGAGGTCCTGATAATATAAGTGCAGCAATTAAATCTGGAAAATTATTGGCTAATTCTATAGCGATGGGAAATAATGCACCCTGTACTACTAAAGCGACAGGTTTTTGCACTACAGTTTTAATAAAGTATTGTAATTGTTCTGCCCAATCTTTGGGAGTATAAGCTATACGGGGCATATCGCTTTCACCACATCCCAA
Source organism: Cyanobacteria bacterium P01_D01_bin.50 (assembly GCA_039200565.1). Lineage (GTDB taxonomy): Bacteria > Cyanobacteriota > Cyanobacteriia > Cyanobacteriales > Nostocaceae > Rivularia. Next base: position 1,641 of record JBCCSG010000453.1, read on the forward strand.
AAGATCGGGATTATAAATTAAATTGCGATTACCTTTAAAGTACCATTGATCGCAAAATCTTTGCCAAAATTTTCCCGATAAACCAACACCAATGGGATGAATTAATAACAAAGGAATTCCTTCTGGTGTTGAATTTATCGGAGTACAAATATGGTAAGCACAGCGGAAATTTCTCCAAGTATAAAATTTACTGGAAGATGTTGTTTTCTCTCGATCGATCATTGCTGCCAATCAAAAAATAATCTGTGGGTGAATAAATTGATATCCAACTTGCTTTATCTTTTCATTAGATACCTTAGCATTATAAGGACGGCTTTTTGTTTGAGAAGCATCCCATATTACCTCTGGCTTATTATAATTTTTACAGAGGTTATCGATTAATTCTCGAACCGTAAGATGTGCATCATCAACTAAATTATAAATACCATTGAGTTGCTGTTGACGTACAAATTCAATTGCACTAACAATATCATCTAGATGAACCCAGTTTGTGGTATATTCTCCATTTCCGGGACGAGTTTTACCAAAAGTTCTATTAAATATTTTTACCAATTCTCTACCTTCACCGTAAATTCCTCCCAATCGCAGGATAGAAACACTCAGACTTGCGCTAGAAGCTGAAAGTAAAATTTGCTCGGTTTTATTCAAAATTTCGCCGCTAGTATTACTTGGTGCGGTTGGGGTTTCTTCATCAACCCAATCACCATTTCTATCTCCATAAACAGAATAGCTTGCTGTATATATCAACTGCTTGATTGTGGTCGTCTGCTGTAAAATTGGAACTATAGTTTCAGCAGTTTTTAGATAAGTATCTTCATAGGTGTCACTACCTTTTGCACCAACACTTAAGAGCACAACATCTTGATTTTGCAATACAGATTGTAAAGCTTGTGTATCCGAGCCTTTGACAATTTCTACTTTTTCAGCTACTTCTTGTAATGTTGCTACCCGAGTTGGAGTTGTTGTAGTTGCAGTTATTACTAAGTCACTATTTTCTTTCCAGTATTTAGCTACTGCATAACCTACGTATCCGCAACCAATAATTGCAATGTTCATAAAAGCAAAACACCGTATTATTATCAGCAATCAATTTTTACTCGCTCCTTGATGCCGCAGTCTTATATCAACCATCGGCAATTACCAATACCTCACCTAATGCTTAACAAATTTATCTGCCTCCATCCCAGACGCACTTTTCCCCCTCGGTGCAATTAATTATGAATTACATTCGCGTTTTGGAGTTGCAGCGAGCGGTTTAGATGTGTCCGAAATTATGGTCCCAAAGAGTTTGCAATTTAATATTTTGCTCTCCAAGCGGCTTATTCCCAATCCAAATGCTCTACATTACATGAGTTAACTTCCCCTGAAGCCTTCTGCGTGCTTGTCAAAAGTCTATCTCCGAGCATAGAGTGGGTTGAGCGGTAAAGATTCGAGCATAGAGTAGGGCATCGCAATAAATTATGAATTGTCTCCTTACACCTTCAAATTCGATATATGAACTTTCATAAAATACCGGAATCCCGGTATCTGAGAATAATGATAGCAGTTAATAACTATTGCGCTAGTTCTCTTTCAATAGCGGCGATCAATTCAGGAGAATTTGGCTTTACGCTACTTTTAAACCGGGCTACTACAACGCCAAGCTTATTAACTAAAAACTTTTCAAAATTCCAAGCTACAGGTCCTATTGGTTCGACTAAAGTCGTAAGTTTAGCATAAAGTGGATGCTGTTGTTCTCCTTTAGCATGGAGTTTATCAAACAACTCAAAGGTTGTACCGTAATTTATGGTACAGAAATCGATTATCTCCTGATTGGTTCCAGGCTCTTGTTCTCCGAAGTCGTTACATGGGAAAGCTAAAATCTTTAAACCTGCCTCTAAGTAACTTTGATTTAACTTTTCTAGTCCTGCGTATTGGGGAGTATAACCGCACTGTGAAGCCACGTTGATAATTAAGAGTACTTTACCAATATATTCGCTTAATCTCTTATCTTTCCCATCCATAGTTTTGACTACAACGTCAGATATTGTGCTACCCATTTTTCTTGTTGTTTGATAAGGACTATTGCCAAGTTTCTCACATTGGGGGTACTTCACAACAAAATTAGGAAATGAGTGATTTTGTTTACAAGTATTGGCACCCTATTGTTTCCATATTTATCTTAATACGCTTGTAGTCAAAATATCTGTAGTTTCCGATAGCAGTATTAACAAACAATCTTTTTTTAATACATAATAATAGAAGTTTTTTCTGAATATCGTAGATACAAAATCAAGAAAAATTGTATACTTTTAATTTTTCATTGGAGTGAAACACTGAAATCTCAAATTTTTAGCATTAATAATAAATTATAAAACTCCGTAGATACAATGTCTCTTTACTTACCATAAAAAAAATCAAGTATTTAGACTGACAAAATAAACTGAGTTGAGTGTAAAATCAACTCCTAAGTTCTGGAGTTAGTTCAGAATTGCTGGCTGCCTTAGATTACTAGGTGAGATATTAGACTCAACTATTTCTTAATAATTTATTTATGAATCGAGCCATCAGGCATAATTGCTCCAGATAAGTTAGCTCCAATGAGTTTAACAAGTAGGCGATCGCCAGAACGAATTCTAGCACCTCTGAGATCGGCACCTCTGAGATCAGCACCGCTTAAGTCGGCACCAATTAAGTCAGCACCTTGAAGATTAGCTTCTTTCAAATCGGCTAAAAGTAAATTTGCTCTAAATAAATTAGCATCGGACAAATCAGCACCTCGTAGAACGACTTTATGCATAAAAGCATCGCTGAGGTTAGCCCCGTTTAATTTGGCGTAGCTGAGATTTCTACCGGATAAATCCCTTCCCTTGAGGTTAGCGCGACTAAAATCTCGTCCGCTCAAATCATGTTTTTGTGAAGGAGGTTGATAAGTCTCCTTGGATGTAGATTTGGGAGTCCATTTGTGTTGGTAAGGCGCATAGGAATTAGATTTACTATTAGATTTAGCAGATGTAGCAGTCTTTTTTGGTTGATAAGGCGCGTTGGTAACAGGCTTAGACTTATATTTCGTCTTAATAGAGCGTAACTTTTCGCGAGCTTCATTAATTTCCTGTAGTTTTTTACGTGCCTTTTCTTGTAAACGTTGTTTTTCTTGAGGAATTCTATCTGGGTGCCAAATAAAAGCCAAATCCCTATAAGCCTGGTTGATCTCTTCTAGCGATGCTCCAGGCTCCAATTCCAATACTCTATAGTACCGCTCCAGTTCTCTCATAAGGCGTTTTAGGAATGGCAAATCTACTTAATTATGAGTTATTCAGTCGTGTATCTGCTTAATTGTTTGTCAAATTTTGCGATTCCGCTGCCATCTTAGCTACAAGTAGATAATTAACAATACCTATTTATAGGATAGTTTGCAATTGCGAGGAGAAATGGGGAGAGGAGGAGATGGGGAGTGAGGGGGATGGGGGGATGGGGGGATGGGGGGATGGGGGGATGGGGGGATGGGGGGATGAGGGAGAATAAATTATTTCT
>JBCCSG010000454.1:0-5144 GCA_039200565.1 Cyanobacteria bacterium P01_D01_bin.50
CCATAAATCCACATCTAATTGGTGAGTCTCTAGCCTAAAAGTTCTATTCCGTAAAGGTTTAACCATGATGCAGCCTAAATTTTATTTTATGTAATATACATTATTACATGAAAGCTAATCTTCTAGCGGGATAGGAGTAATGTTACAATTTTTTATAATTAATCAAAAATAATCTATTTGTTATGGAGACTATTAATTTGAATTAATAGCCGCAAATAATAATCACCTTTGACTGATAATGTATAAAGAGAACACGGACATTATAGTCAACTCCATAAGTTTTTATCTATTAATAGAACATAAAATATTATTGCTACTTGTTGAGAATACATATCTCATATGAGGCAAGTAAAAAATGTGGCTACGTAGTTAGCTAAAGTGTGTTTTTATTCATTTAACAGAAAAAATAGTCAGTAAAAACTCTTTTGTGACAGTTGGGGTGCGGAATGTGGAATACAAATCTACACAATAAAAGAGCAATAGTAAGCTTGACAAAAAGTACTGCTTGCTTATTAAACCAAATATTTAAAAACTTTAAGGTTTGCAATTTCTATAAAAAAAAATAGGCGGGCTTATTTCCAACCTCAAAAGTGGACACAACAAGAGTTAACTTGCTCTAAAACCTGTCTCTAAATTAAAATTGCACTTCGAGGCTTTATGAAAATGCGTCGAAGATAACATCATATAAAGTTAAATTACTGTAAGTATAAAGATAGATGAATAATAATCCCGTGTTTAAGAACTTAAACTATTAAATTGGAACCATTTTGATTAAAAATGCGCTCTAAGAATATAAATTACTCATATTCTATGTGGGGGGGGTATAAATGAAAGCTGAATTATAAAGTATCAAACTTCAAATATGTGAGTAAAAAACTCAGACTATAAGTTATCAGTTTTTCAAAGGCTGATTTTATTCCCTCAGCCGCTTATTAACCCATAGTCTCCGGGAGTTCTTCTAGCGACTTAGAATAAATATGTAGATTTATTTACTTGGTAGTAAAAAGAATAACTTTATTCAAAATAGCACGATCGCAATCGAAGCTATGAAAATAATGTATAGTTTAATCTACCTAGCTGCGTATAATCGCGATTTCGCTAAAATAACGAAGGCATATCCTTAAAAATCAACACAGCTTTGAAACGCATCTAAATAAACGACACTTATGAATCAACTTAGCAATGGTTTTACCCTATTCCTTAGTCTATTAGTGGAGGCATTACCTTTTCTGTTGCTAGGAGTTTTATTCTCCAGTATGCTGCTGTTTTTCGTCGATGAGCGTACATTAGTGGAAAAGGTGCCTAAAAATCCATTACTTGGTGCTTTGGTGGGCAGTATGGTTGGTTTTCTGTTTCCGGTGTGCGAGTGCGGTAATGTTCCCGTAGCGCGAAGATTGATCGTACAGGGAGCTCCCACATCGATGGCGATTGGTTTTTTGCTCGCAGCGCCGACAATTAACCCGATTGTAATTTGGGGAACATGGATTGCATTCCGCGACCAACCGGAAATAGTAGTATTAAGAGTAGTATTTTCTTTAATCATTGCCACAATTATTGGCTACGCTTTTAGCTTTCAAAAAGACTTAAGCCCCATAGTTCAACCCACAATCGCTCGCTATTTGAAATTTAATAAACCAAAAAAAGCAAAATCCACAAAACTTTTGCAAGATTCGGGCATCGAAACAGCCTCTGCAGTACCAAGCATGTTAAAGCCAGGTACTTATTTACTCGGTGGAAAACTTGGTCAAACCATGCGAATGGAAGCAGCGGGAGCGCAAGCAACTCTTGCAGTTCCTACTCAGAAAAAACCCGTAGCTAAGAAAATGCAGTTAGTTGTAGAAAATACAATACAAGAGTTACGGGAACTAAGTGCTGTACTGGTTTTAGGAAGTGCGATCGCCGCAGCAATTCAAGTGCTAGCACCCCGTGAATTGATTCTCAGTTTGGGTGCAGGCCCCATTAGTTCTATAACTACAATGTTGGTGCTTGCGACGGTTGTGTCGATTTGTTCTACAGTTGATGCCTTCTTTGCTTTATCTTTTGCTTCCGCTTTTACTAGCGGTTCTTTATTAGCATTTTTAGTTTTTGGTCCAATGGTTGACCTCAAAGGTGTTGGTTTGATGCTATCAATATTCAAACCAAAAGCAGTTATTTACCTTTTTGCATTAGCATCACTATTAACATTTTTATTCTGTCTGATACTTAACCTGCATTTTATTTAAAAACATTAAATCCTCAGAGAAGAACCTATTGCACAAAATAATGAATCATAAATAATCTATCAGTTGATTAAACTAAATAGGTGTTTCAGTGAATGATTTTTTTCTCTTTGTTATTTGGCTAAAAAAATACACACAAATGTAACTTGAATTGAATGTAATTTTGATTAAATAAAATTAAAATATAGGAATCCTACTTGAAAATTGAAACGCTTATTGGTACCCTTTAATCTCCTAGAAACCTTTTGCCTAAGCGCATGAGTGAGTATTGCCTACCCACACGAATAATTATGGCTTCGCCACGCTGCGCCTTCCAAAAATCAAAACGGATTCCTATATTTACATTAGCCGTAACTAACAAGTACAACTGTGTTCGCCTCCTCACTCACATAATCAATAAGCAATGAGTTCAAGAAAAAAACGCCAATCAAAAACTTTAAAGAATTTACTTCCTTGGCTAGATGTACTAGCAATTACAGGTTGGGGATTTTTATTACTTAAATATTGGCTGACACAAGAGCTATATTTACTTATTCATCCTAATTACTTTCCATTAGTCATTTTCGGTGGTATAGGACTGATCGTTATTGGAATAGCTAAAGGGCTACAACTTTTACGACGGCGCGAGGCTATTCCCGATGTCCAACATATGAACTTGATACCTCCTCGTTTCGGTAGCATATTATTGATAGTAGTCGCAATAAGCGGATTTCTCATCACACCCCAAGTTTTTGCTAGCGACAAAGCATTACAAAGAGGGGTAACTGACTTATCAGGAGGAAATTCTCGTCTCCAACCGCAGTCATTCCGCGCTTCCGTTCGTCCAGAAGAACGTTCTTTGGTAGATTGGACGCGTACCCTTAGCGTTTATCCAGAGCCTGATGCATATACAGGGCAGAAAGTGAAGGTGACAGGATTTGTAATTCATCCCCCCGATTTGGGCAATGAATATTTGTTTATAGCGAGATTTGTACTGACTTGCTGTGCTGCAGATGCCTATCCAGTAGGTTTACCCTTAAAATTGAAAGCAGGTGAAACAAGAGAAAAATTCAAGAGAGATAGTTGGATAGAAGTTGAAGGAGAAATGGCAACAGAAACTTTCTCGGGTAAACGTCAATTAACAATTATCTCGAATTCAGTGAAAAAAGTTTCTCGACCCAAAAATCCTTATAGTTATTAGATATTGGATGATGGTTAATAGATAGTGGATAGTAGATAGTGGTTAGTAGTTCATCTACAATATTTTTTGCCACAATCAACAACTAACAACTAACAACCAACAACCAATAACTGATGAATATTAAGAAAATCCTTATAGTTATTAGATAGTGGATAGTGGATAGTGGTTAGTAGTTCATCTAAAATATTTTGTTGCCGTAACTAACAACCAACAACTAACAACCAACAACTAACAACTGATGAATATCAAGAAGACTTTTAATCAGCCGTTAGACCGAGTTTCTCTAGTCTTAATTCTAGTGTTAACCGTGCTAATTGGATTAATAATATCGCAAGGTGATGCCGTTAGACCAAGCGTTCGCGATTTTAGCTGGCAAAATGGAAAGATTGGAGCAGAAGATATATCCTTCAATCTTACCTTTAGCCGTCCCATGGACATTGAAAGCGTAGAAAAAAATTTGCAAATTGAACCGCCTCTGGCTGGAAAAATAAGCTGGGCAGGAAGAAGAATGGCTTATACACTTTTGACACCTGCCCCCTACGGAGAGAGATATACAGTAGAGTTGCAGGATGCTAGAGATAAATTTGCTGCTGCGAGGGGAACAGATAAATCGATCCAACCTTTTACAGGAACTTTTCGCTCCCGTGACAGAGTAATCCTTTACTTAGGGGCAGAGAAAGAAGATAGAGGAAGATTAGTTCTCTACAATTTAACTCAACAGAAAAAAACATTATTAACTCCTAAAGATTTAGTGGTATTGGATTTTGAAGCATTTCCCAATGGAGATAAAATTTTATTTTCTGCTCATAGTTCAAATAGCCAAGATACTTTATCCGCTCAATTATATACAGTCACCACAGGTATTTCGGGAGAAATAGGAAAAAAAGCAAAACCAGCAGCAAAAGTTGACTTAATTTTAGATAGTAAAGAATATCAAATTCTTAAATTTGACTTGTCTCCCGATGGAAAAACTATAGTTTTGCAAAGGGCGCACAAAAATAATCCCAGTGATTTTGCACTGTGGTTTAAGTCAATTGGGGATAACGCTACACAAAGTAAACCCCAACGCATAGAAAATGAACAACCTCCAGGAGACTTTCTAATTACTCCAGATAGTAAAGCCGTAGCAGTAGCTCAAGGGAAAGGAACATCGATACTACCGATACAAACAGACGCTAGCAAGCCCCTAGATTTTCTGCCGCAATTTGGCGTACTGCAAGCTTTTTCAAAAGATGGCTCTCAAGCAGTTTTAGTAAAATTTAATACCGATTATACAAGAGATTTGTTTTTAGTTACCAACCAAGGTACACAAAAACAATTAATAAAAACTACAGGTTCGATCCTCAAGTGTGAATTCGATCCAAGTTCACCTAATCTTTACTGCTTATTAACTCAGTTATTACCTGGAGAAAACTATCAGGAACAGCCATATTTAGTCGCAATTAATCTCAAAACCGGACAGCAAAAGCCATTACTAGTATTACCTGCCGATAAACGAGACTTACACATGAGTTTGTCTCCCGATGGTTTGGGGCTATTATTTGACCAAGTAGTATCAGCGACAGATAGCACTACTTCAGTACGAGGAAGCTCTTTAAAAACAGATGACGGACAAGAAATTAGCACAAGTCGTTTGTGGTTAATGCCATTATTGCCCCTTGAGGATGGCGAGGTAAGCTCAGAATTAAAACCCGAAAAACTTCCTTTAGTCGGATTTTATCCCCGATGGCTACCTTGAAAGGTAA
>JBCCSG010000455.1:0-5142 GCA_039200565.1 Cyanobacteria bacterium P01_D01_bin.50
ACTCACTACTCACCACTCACTACTCACCACTCACTACTCACCACTCACTACTCACTACTCACTACTCACTACTCACTACTCACCACTCACTACTCACTACTCACTACTCACTACTCACTACTCACTACTCACCACTCACTACTCACTACTCACTACTCACTACTCACCACTCACTACTCACCACTCACCACTCACCACTCACCACTCACTACTCACCACTCAACCCTCATTGACATTATTTATATATAGCTTGAGAAATCGCAATTAGCCGCGATCGCCTTAAAGTTGTAAAATTTTTGTTAAGTTAAACCAGAGTTTAGAGTTATCCCCTTCACTAAGGTAATCAGCATGACAGCAACAACACCAAAGGCAACCGCAATTCCCAAGTTTTGCGAAGGTATTCAATATTTTGGGGAAGCTTTACCAGATTTCGATAAATACGGCAAACAAAGTGCCATATCACAAGGTAAAACCGCTATTGATGGTATTCAAGACCCAGTAGCAGTTTACCAAACTTTACTTTATGCCGATGCTTTACGTTATTTAACATTACAAATTACTGGAAGTAAAGCTTCGGGACATCCTGGTGGTTTTGCATCTCAAGCGGAAGCTTATGCTGCTTTAGTCATGCTGGGTTACAAGAATATTATTACCGAAGTAGGACACCATGCCCCCGGATTTTATAGTGCCATGTTTCTCGATCGCTCTTTAGAAGACATGGATATTATGACGGTGGAACAATTGCGATCGCGTTATCGGGAAAAACACGGACTCCTCGGACACCTTTCCGGTATGATTCCTGGCATTCTCGCACCTGCTGGTCCTTTAGGTCAAGGTCAGCATTTTGCCATGGCTGCCGCTTATTTAAATAAAGATAAGTTATTTCCCTTTACCGTTGGTGATGGGGGTTTGGGGGAACCTTATATCATGAGTTCCATGGCGCATTTTAATACTGCTTTCCCCAGAATTACTAATTTTCTACCGGTGTTGGTATGGAATGGTTACAGTCAGGAACATCACAGTATGGTTTCTTTGAAAACCAACGAAGAGATGATAAATTACTGGCGTGGAAACGGTTTTGAGGAAATTGTTTTAGTTAATGCTAAAGACTTTGACGATCAGAACCAAGCGGGAGATTATGTTGATAGTACCGAATTCTCCTTTGAGAAGAGATTGGCATTTACCAAAGCTGTAATTGAGGGAGTTGATAAAGCCGCTAAGTCAGCACTCGGTGGTAAGCTGACAGTATTTATTATTAAACAACTTAAAGGTGCCGGAGTTCACGCTACAGGTTCTAAATCTCATAACCTTTATCCCAAAGATACTTTAGATGCACCTCATATAGTAGAAGCATTGAAAAAACGTGCTTTACCCATAGAAGCTTGGGAATTAGTACGAACAAATTGCGATCGCGCTGGTGGTGGCCCTGCTGCAAAAACTGCGGTAACTGAATTTGAGTTACAATTACCTGAATTAGGTAAGTTACCTTTACAAGAATTTGAAGTTGCTGGAGAGCCGAAAGTTTCTACTACTGCTATGGGAATTTTAGTAGGTAAGGTAGGAGAAACCGACAAAAATTTCTTAGTTACCAACGCTGACGGAAATGCTGCATCGGGAATTGGTAATATTAACCAAGCTTTAAAAATTATCCACCCTACAGTAGATGATATATATAATCAAGCACCCCAAGGGCAAGTTTACGAACCTTTAAGTGAAGATGCTTGTGCTGGTTTAGCTGCCGGTTTATGTTTAATGGGTGGACGTAGTTTGTGGTGTTCCTACGAATCCTTTGCCATCAACGGTTTACCGATTTGGCAGACAGTAACTCAAGCAATGGCAGAATTACGTCGCGCTACACCTTCGACAATTACCTTATTTACAGCAGGAGCATTAGAGCAAGGGCGTAACGGATGGACACATCAACGTCCAGAAATTGAAGCTTATTTTGCTTCCATGATGCGTAACGGTAACATTTTCCCATTATTCCCCTGCGATGCCAACAGCATTCAAGCTTGTTATGAATGGGCACTGACAACTAAGAATAAAGGAATTGTGATTACTGCTAGTAAATCTCCTTTACCTATTCGTACCACCTTTGAACAAACTAGACAAGCTTTAAAAGATGGTGCGATCGCATTACAAGAAACCAGTGGTGATCAGAAAGTAGTATTTGCAGTGATTGGCGACATGATGTTAAAGCCAGTTTACGAAGCTGCCGAATTACTGCAAAAAGAAGGAATAGGAGTAAAAATAGTTTCCGTAATAAACCCCCGTCGTTTATATCGTCCCCAAGATACAGCATGGGATACCTGTTCACAACCAGACGGCGATTTTATCGATGATGGTACATTTGCCCAATTTTTCGATGGAGATGCCTTAATCGGCGTTACAGGTGGCGCTCCGGCGATGTTAGAACCTATTATGTTGCGGAGTAATTGTCAGCGCGATACTTTTTCATGGAAGCGTGGAGAAACCACATCCAGTGCTGGACAATTGATGGAATTTAATGGTTTAACTGGGGAAGCTTTGAAAGAGAGAGCGATGAAGTTAGTAGGTTAATTTATAGTTGTTAGGCACAACTGAAATTATTAAATGGTGTCATTTTGGCACCATTTAGCTAAAATAAAGTAAAATTATATTTTTATATATATGCCTAACAGCCAAGAAAATACAGTAAGGGTAACGGCAAGAATTCCTGCGAGTGTTCAAGAAACCCTGCAAAAAGCAGCAGAATTATCTGGTGCGACTTTGAATCAATTTATGATTCAAGCAGCATTGAAAGAAGCAAAAAAAATCATAGAAGATGAAGGATTAATAATTTTATCAGAAATTGATGCTGACAAGGTATTTAATTTGATTGAGAATCCTCCCGTAGCCAATGAAAATTTAAAAGCAGCAGCAAAGAGACACGGGGAATTTTTTGGTGAGAATAGTTGAGTTGTTAGACAAGCGTCATAATCGCAATAGTTTTGACTGTGGTAATGAAGCGCTCAATAAATTTTTGAAGCAGACAGCAAGACAGCATATTCAAAAAGGTATTTCCCGTACTTTCGTCCTTATTGATACAGAACAATCAGAGATAATTATTAGTTTTTTCACATTGACTTTGTGTGAAGTGCGTGTAGAAAAACTTCCACCTAAATTTGCAAAAAAATATCCATCCAAAATTCCTGGTGTAAAATTGGCAAGACTGGCAGTTAGTCAATTATATCAACGACAGGGAATCGGAGAAATAATGATGATTGAGGCAATGAAACGTGCTTTAATAGTCGCAGAAAATGCCGGAGGAATTGGTTTATTCGTTGATACAAAAGATGAAGCCACAAAAAATTATTATTCTCGTTATGGTTTCGTTAGTTTGGAAGATGCATTTTTAGAGATGTTCTTACCGTTATCAACGATTGTGCAAATGTTTGAATAATTGCGACAAAAGCAAGGGAATCGAATCTCATTCATAAATAATCCTGTGCGGATTTCTGAGACTAATAAAATCCTTACTTTACTTAATCAACCTTCTTTCACCATCCACACCAAAAAACTCACAATTTGCTCAATCGGAGGAAGCGGATAATCCGTCAAATCTATAGTTACAGTTTGTGCTTCTAACTTCAAAAATCGCCATTGCGTACCACTACTTATACAACCGTAAATAGTATTAATAAATTTTCCTCTAGCTTCATTAAATCTTTGTGCGGCTACCATTTCTGAAATACATTGTCCGATTCCAGATTTTAAATCTGATTTTTTTGCTTCTACAATTACAATCGCAGGTGCTTCTACAGTTAATTGTTCGGGGGAACGACTTATTAAAAAATCACATACACCATTTAATCCAACATTTGCATCAACGTTGAATTCTTCTCCCGAAAAAACACTAATTTCTTGATTTAAAATTCTTCTTACTTCTAAAAGAACGGGATTTATAATAACTTCAGAACGGGCTTTTTCTGTATCTACAGCTATAGCCCACGGTAAATCTTCTAAAATATTTTGTAATCTTGAACTTGGATTTATAATTTCAATTGAATCCGGAAAAAAACGAACTCCCTCAACAGTTTTTAGACCAAAATCTTGTTTAACTCTGTCAATGGTAAATTGACTGTAAGGCATAATGGTAACTTAATTTGACGCAATTAGCAGCGTTAGATTACTTCATTACATTATCAAAACTAAACAGCGATCGCCATTAGTCGAAGGCAGGGAGCAGGGAGCAGGGGGCAGGGAGAGAAGAAATTACAGCACTTTGCAGGTAAATGAGGTACAGGATAAGCAGGGGGAGCGGAGGGAGCAGGGGAAGCAGGGGGAGAGATGTATTGGGTTAGGGAGGAGTTTAACTGTACCTCATATAGATGAAATCTTCTGTATATCGGTAATTTTAGAACCCGAAGGGAGTAATTGATTAAGTAGATTCTATAACCCCTTTCCCGGAGGTTGGAAGCGTTTTCTTGTAAAATATATCTTTCCTAACTCGGGGAGAGAGCCTTTAAACCGGCATTTTGTATTCAATTATTAGATGAAATCTGCTATATCTATTCCCCTTCTCTGCTCACCTAGAGCGGCTAATAATCTAATTAGGGCTTGCTGAAAAAAAGCGAAAGTAATCAAAAATAAGGGTTTGAGGCTGTCTTTATGCTTTCTAAGTGCAAGATATAACTTATCCTCGTTCAAAAAACCTTGCACTTTTAGTCAAATCGGCCAAAAATACAATCTTGTTTTTCCCCCTGCCCCCTGCCCCCTTGCCTTGTCAAAGAAAACTTATTCAGCAAACCCTACTTATTACTTCTTCCTTCTTCCTTCTTCCTTCAACATCCGTTTCAAAACCCACTCGGTTTTTCAAAACCCCCAACAACTTCCACAATTAACTCAGAAATATCTAACAACCGGGCATCACTCCACCGCTTACCATGTACTTGTACCCCTATTGGTAAACCTTCACTGGATTTCCCCATGGGTAAACTAACAATTGGATTTGCAGCTGTGGTTGTGGTGTTATTGTACATACCGATCGCCAAAGTATAGGGAACGGTTTTTCCTTCAATTTCAAATGGTGTACCCCGACGACGATGGGTAAATGCTGGAGTCGGTGAAACGGGGCATAACCAGATATCCCAGTTGGTAAGAAATTTCTCCATTGCGGCTATG
>JBCCSG010000456.1:0-5140 GCA_039200565.1 Cyanobacteria bacterium P01_D01_bin.50
AATTGAAAAATATGAATCTATAAACCAGTCTCGTGCAATTGCTTTCCAATCAATGTAAAATGTGGGAATATTTAATTCTTCAAGCTGTTGAATTTTTCCGCATTCTTCCCACATTTGATAAACAAAATCTTTTTCGTCTTCGTATTCACCTAAATAACGGTTTTTAAAATCTTCTTCTGTAGCATAATTGCTACCATAGTGTTCGTAGTAAACTGCGTAAGCTTTGCCGTGTTCTTCAAGTAGTTGTGCTAATTCAGAGACTGTTTCTATATCTTCATATTCACTAAGTTCTATTCCTTCCCAGAATTCATAATTATGTATCGCAAACTCCATGTCTTTCAGACACGCTTCGCTAACACAAGGTTCTGTATCTGCCACTGGCGACCATGAAAGCATCCATTTAATATCGTCTTCGATATCAATTGCATCCCGAGTAGCGTCAATCCATAAACCATGTAGATATCCAGCATTATAAGCACTGAGACAAGCTACATAAATTTTGGGTGTATCTTCATCGGTATATTCCCTTTCTTCACTAGGAAATGGCAACATACATCTTAAACTAGCATTTCTTTTAATAATTTTTACCTGAGTTAAAGCAACAGCCAAATTTAAAGCTCTTAAATCAATATTTTGGATAAATAAAATATTGTTCAAACGTTCTGTGTTGTAAAGTTGTTCTGCTACAGATACAGCATCTTGTTCTGATTCAAATATTATATTCATATTTTTTCTATTAAATGAAGAGAAAGGGCAGTTTCGTGACTTGCCCGGGTTCCCATTAAAAATTTTTGAGAAGAAAAAATTTTTAATGGGTTCCCTTGCCCCAGGTCTTAAAAATTAGCTATTATTTACTCTTTAGCCTTATTGTTTTACACCGTTACTATTTTGCAAAAATTCTGATGCTTGGATATTACATTGACAGTTTTTCATTTCTGACAATTCCCACTGCAAAGTTTCTATTTGCTGATTGATTTTTTGTTCCGTCACGCCGCGAAGATTATTCAACAACTTTTATAAAATAGGTATCTGATTGGGATGAAATTCAATTGTCAATTTTTCGTTATCAGCATAACAAATTACAACTTCTACAAAACCAGACAGAATAAAGGTATTTAAGTAAGTACTGTCTAATAATTTAATGGTTGTTGAACGATAAACTTCTATGTTGCTTTCCATTGCTTCAAATTCATAATTTTCCGCCCTCTGCAACAGCAAGTTCCGTATTATTTTTTAATAGGTGCTTCTAGAATATTTTCTATATATAGAAATGTGTATTATCTTTATCTTGTAATAAAGCTTTTAGTTAATTAATTTGGATTTCAACAAGCTTTCACCAATCTCTGTCTTAACTGCGTATATCTCTCCTGAGATTTCCTAGAACGAACGCACATACCTATCGCTTTCTTAATACCAATAATAATCGCCAACTTCTTTGCACGAGTTAAGCCGGTATATAATAAATTCCTGTTCAACATTACAAAATGTTGCGAATATAATGGCAAAAATACAACGGGATATTCCGAACCCTGCGACTTGTGAATACTAACGCTCCAAGCTAAATTCAGTTCGTTTAAATCAGCATAATCATAAATAACGTCTCGTTCTTGAAATTTTACGATAACTTCCTGTTCCTCAGTATCTATATTTGTGATAAAACCCATATCACCGTTAAAAACTTCCCGCTGGTAATCATTGGTTAACTGAATTACCCTATCTCCTACCCGAAAAATTATCCCACCTCTAGTTACTTCTACCTTCTGGGGACTAGGAGGATTAATTAACTGCTGTAGTACGTTATTAAGATTGCGAGTACCCACCAAGCCTCATGACTTTGAAGAAATACCATCACTTCCTTAATGGCTCTTTGTTCCTTCCAAGCTTTTTGAATCATGGCAATTCGCTTTTTAGCAATGCCATTCACTTCTTGCAACCGCTCGATTTGGTTATCAATAATATCGAAGGTTTCTGTACCAAAACAAGCGACGATACGTTTTGCTGTTATTGGACTAACACCCTTAATTAAACCGCTACCTAAATACTTTTCGATTCCGGTGATTGTTGCTGGTTTGGTTTCTTTGTAGTTGGTAACTTGAAATTGCAAACCATATTGCGGATGTTCTCGCCAAAAACCATTTAATTGAAGCGTTTGTCCTGGCTGAATACCTGCAAAACTGCCCGTAATTGTAGTTAATTCCGATACTCTCGGACGTTGCAACCGCGCTACCGTATAACCCGACTCTTCGGAGTGATAGGTTAAGCGCTCAACCACTCCCATGATTGATTCTTGCTTGGGAGTAGCGTTTACTTTTTGTGAGTTTACTTGGTATGCGCTAGACATTGTTTTTTAGATTTAGGCGCAAATATTATACTAAATCTTCACCGCTTTGGAAGTAATTATTAAAAACCAAATAGTATTAAAGTACTATATTTCTGTATATTTTTCTTTATGCTCGCCTCAATGAATGATTGAAAAAGTATAAAGTTTGACTACTATATTGCAATGTATAATTTTTAATGGTAATAACTGCTGACACCCCTTGTTTACCATTTGTGCGAAATGAACCCAATTCCAATCAATCTGGATTTGCTGTTTAATGCAATTAGTGGCATCGCTCAACCTGTTATCAAAGAAAAGGTTCAGCGTAATGAGACTGTAATTAAGTTACTCAAGCAGTTCAAAATTGACCCGGAACATCCACCGGGGGATTTTAGCGGAGTATATGCTTACACTCTGGTAGAGTACCGTGTTGGTAAGCCAAAGCCAATTCTTGAGTTGTTTCGTCAGCAGGAAATTAAAACAGCGTTTCGCAAAGCATTTGACCACAATAACCCTTCAATACTGCTGTCTGAAGTAGATGCTTTTATCGAAGCCTATGCTGTGGGTGATGAAATCAAAGCTTTGAGAATTGATATTAAGCGGGAAATTGCAGCGTTTTATATCGTGTTTTCGCAAGTAGCTAAACGTACCCGCAACCCAGCTTCGACGATGATGAGCCAGCAAATTGGTTCTTTACATACAAGTATCAAAAATATTCAGGAACAACTTGATAGAATTCCGACTCTAGAGGGTATTCGTACAGAAATTGCGCGGTTAGCTGCACAGAATTATCCAGCATTAGCAGGGGATGTAGAAACACAGCAGAATAAATGTAGGGCGATCGCATTAGCCCAACAAATGCGTGGCTGGTTTGAGACTTTGGGTTACAGCTTTGAAAATCATGAGGTTTGGGCAGAAGAATATTTTGAATTTATCATCAATATTCCTGTAAGACGTAGCTTTGACCGCATTCTTGTACGTGGAATTGCTGGATAAATCGGACTTAGCGATGTTATGGCTTTGCGTTCTTCGGTGCAGGAACAAAAAACTGATGAAGGTTGGTTGGTAACTACTCGTCGAATTTCTAGAGCAGCCCGTGATGAAGTTAAGAAGGAAGAAAACCGTTTTCTTGATTGCTACACTTTTGATGAACTGATTGACCTTGATGCTGATTTTAGCGGTTATGTTAATTGGTTGGAGGCGGAAATTCAACGCCGAAAAGTTGATACGTCGTATGTACCTTTAGCCTGTACCAAGGAAGAACTCTCGCCAGTTACTAAACAACGCATAGGTGTCAGCCGTTATGAGGAAGAGGACGGTTGGATTGATGGTTACATTGATTTATGGTTGCATGACCCCGCGAAGGAGCATATTTCTATACTGGGAGAATTCAGTACTGGTAAAACTTGGTTTGCTTTCCACTATGCTTGGACTGCATTACAACGCTACAAAGATGCTCAAAGACGAGGTTTGGAGCGTCCCCGTTTACCTGTGGTAATTACCTTGCGGGATTTTGCGAAAGCTTTGAATGTAGAAAATGTGTTAGCAGGGTTCTTTTTTACTCAGCATAATATCCGCATAAATAGCGATGTCTTCGACCAGTTGAATCGCATGGGTAAGCTGCTGCTAATTTTTGACGGTTTTGACGAAATGGCTGCAAAAGTTGACCGTCAGCAGATGATTAATAATTTCTGGGAACTGGCTAAGGTAGTAGTTCCTGGTGCCAAGTTGATTTTAACTTGTCGCACGGAACATTTCCCCGAAGCCCAGGAAGGACGGGCTTTACTGAATGCAGAATTACAAGCTTCTACTAAAAACTTAACCGGAGAAACACCCCAGTTTGAAGTGTTGGAACTGGAGAAATTCAACGACGAGCTAATAAGAAAAGTATTGTCATATCAAGCGGAAGTTGCAACCGTTGACCAAGTGATGGGCAATCCGCAATTATTAGACTTGGCTCGTCGTCCGGTAATGACCGATTTAATTTTAGAAGCATTACCAGATATTGAAGCGGGTAAACCAGTGGATATGTCGCGGGTATATTTGTATGCAGTGCGACGAAAGATGGAACGGGATATCAAAGCCGAACGCACATTTACTTCTTTGGCAGATAAGCTGTATTTTTTGTGCGAACTATCTTGGCAAATGCTTTCCACTGACCAAATGAGCATTAACTATAAGCTGTTTCCCGATAGGATTCGGCGCTTGTTTGGTTCTATAGTGCAAGAACAAAATGACTTGGATCATTGGCACTACGATATGATGGGGCAGACGATGCTGATTCGTAATGCTAACGGGGATTACCAAACGGCTCATCGTTCGTTATTGAAATTTTTTGTAGCGTATAAATTGGGAAGTTTTAGAAGGGAAACAAGTTTTTGCTTTTCAAAGCCATACTCTTTGGATATGGTCAGTTGCTTTTAGTCCAGATAGTAAGATTTTAGCGACTGCTGGAGGGAACAAAACTATAAAATTATGGGATTTAAAAACAGGTCAACTTCTAAAAACTTTAAGAGGACATACTGATTCTATACGAACATTATCTTTCAGTCCTGATGGACAAATTCTTGCTAGTGCAGGGGATGATGAAGCTGTACGTTTATGGAATATTAATTCGGGTGAATATTTACAAATAAAACTTGAACATACTCAGGACTTACGCAATTGTCACAATACCCGGCTGGTGCGTGACACCACAACCCTTATTACTAGGTTGAAAATCAGTCAAAGTGTCACAGCAACGGCAATAAAGTGGGAAGAAAATCTACACCACTTTTTGCCTCCCCTACAAGGAAAATGTGCCGGTTGCGGCCATTCCTA
>JBCCSG010000457.1:0-5114 GCA_039200565.1 Cyanobacteria bacterium P01_D01_bin.50
GTTCTGCCATCAGCAAATTCACTCTGGAACAGTGAGTAGTTTATGACTTGCCCCCGGCCGGATGCGGTTTGCGTCGCAAGTCCGGTTCTGAGGGGGCGGGGTTATAGCGATATAACCTTGCTACCCGACCACGGTGACCCCTGATATGGCTCCGAGCTTTGTCTTAAATAATTACAATTCGCTTCTGCATCCCAAGTATTTCCATTTTGTGTATAGGTCAATATTCCAAGCATCTTGAAGGTATTAATGCCCGTTATATATACACTCAAATTAGCTCGACCACCATACTCAGTTTTTAACGTAGCTAGTCCATTTGTTCCGCGCACGTTACTAATGTCAATTTCAATTTTACCTCTTACTCCAAGACTATTTAATGATTCCCCAAGATATTTATCCTCTAGAGTATGAGCTTTAATAGGATATAGGGTTAATAAAACTATATTAAGTGTTAAATATTTAAAGCATTTTTCACTCATGAACATTTGGAAAGCCTTTAACCTATAGTGATAATTACTGTCGTTTTACTAAACCACAATTAGTATTTGTGCGTGATGTCAAGACAGGGATGGGGTATAGGGGAGAAAACATTGGACTTTTCTTGAACTCCAACTAACTCAATCAATCATCTTAAAAAACGGAGCTTGTATCCCTGCATGTTGTTGGGGCTGTCTCTTGGGAGCAACGCGAAAAAGTAGGTAACTAAAATTTGGAACGATGCAGAGGCTATTTCAAAGTGCGATACGTACTTTGAAAACCTAATTTTATTGAGAATATTGCTATACAATTGAGAATAGAAGCCCAAGTTCACCTGCCGGAGCGTTGCTCCCCTGACTCTTTCACTACACCCCACACCCTCCCCCAACGAGGCTTGGTGATAAAAATATGAATTGTTTCACGTAGAAGTCGAGGGAGTAAGAGTTTGAGAATAATCATGAATTAACTCCTTTTGGGTTAAACACATAGCGATGCCCTTTTCGTAATAGGCTGCTTCATTAATAAAAACTGGGTACACAGTTGATTCACCTTCATAAGTAATAGTCTGTTCATCAAAAGTCAAAAACATCGGTTCACCTGGAGCAAGTGGCTGATAATTTTGAGATTGAAGTTGCGGATGAATCATCCCTTGCAGTTCACCAGATTCATTTCTGGGATAATCAATTGTTCCAATATGGCGATAAATGGTGAGACTGTTGTCAAAATATGGAAGTTCTCCGCGATTATACTGCTCCAAGTAATTTAAAGCATTGATAATCAAGGCTTCAGTTTGTTGAAAAAAATCAGCTTGTAAAACACCTTGAGGTACTGCTCCAACTTCAATCGTGCAGCCTAATTCACAAATAGATGGCAAACTAGAAGATTCTTCTGATTCAGGTAATATGTAAATATTTACCGCAGGGTTTACCTTCTTAAGATATCCAACTAATTGTAGGTTAAAAGGACAATCGTCGGTGATTACAGTTAAACCCATATTTGCAGTTGTACTATGAATATCTAAAACGATATCAACCGGAGTTTTGCCATTTTTACCAAACAAATTATTTATTTCTTTGGCTCGGATATCTTCATAACTAGAGCGCGTTAAATCTTGTAAATCAGACTTTTCAAAACTGCGGTTAAGGTCTCGATCAATATATCGGCGCGCTGCTGCAAATGCTTTGGGATTTGCTAGCAATGTAATAACTTCAAAGTTTTCTCGACGTATTAGATGAGGATGCTGTTCGAGTTTTTTGAGGACATAAATACCAGTGAACTCGTTCCCGTGGACTCCTGCAACTATTAATGCTCTTTGAATTGAATGTATTTTGTTTGTCATCAAATTTTTCTCTCCTAGTTGCTATTGCAATCAATATAACTTACTAAACAAGATAAAATTATGAGCAAACTACGTATAGGAGTATGCATAATTTGGTATATACGACTTAGAAGGTTTTTCTAAAGTCTTTGCACAGCAAAGATTTTAGAAATTGAACCAAGATACTATTTAAACGGAATTACCTTGTTTCATTAGTACTTGAGAATGTTAACCTTCCAAGTCGTGTGGTATATAAATATAATCAAAATAATCAAAATTAGTAGTAATTTTAGATTATGTCTACCGATTCATCATTAATTTGGCTGAATATGAACCCTGAATACCAAAAGCCAATAAATATAGAACGTCTAAAACGCTTTGTTTTCTTAGCAGAACAAGAAGATATTAACCTCAGTCATGCTGCAGAAAAGCTGCATATTCCTCAACCCCATCTCAGCAAACAAATTAAACAATTAGAAACAGAATTAGGTGTAGAACTGTTTGTCCGTAACCCACGCTTGGCACTAACTCCCAATGGTGAGTTTTTTCTTGAAAAAGCACAACACCTCCTGAGACAAGTCGAACAGTTTCAAATATTATCTAAGCAGGTAAAAAATAGTAAGATGGGACGTTTAATTGTTGGCATTAATACTTCGATTTCTAATAGTTTATTACCAGATATTCTTCGTATTTTTTGTCAGCAATTCCCGCAAGTAGATTTAGTATTACAAGAGCTTTTGTCAAAAGAAAGTCGCCAAAGACTGCAAAATCGTACTCTAGATGTAGATTTTGAAAATTTATACAATCTACAAGATGTGGATCAGCATCATTTTCTTACTTATGAAGTTGTCCATAAAGAACCACTAATAATGGTACTACCTCAGCAACATCCCTTAGCCAATAACTCACAAGTTAAACTCGCAGATTTCGCCAATGAAACTTTCATACTTCCTTGTCATAAAACAGTACCAGCACTACATGAACAGACTAGAATAGCTTGTGTGGAAGCGGGATTTCACCCGAATGTAGTGCAAGAAGCTACATGGATGCCAACAGTCCTTAGTTTGGTTGCGAGTGAAATGGGGGTAGCATTACTACCAGCCAATGTAATTAACCTTCAGCGCACTGGTGTTGTGTATCGAGAAATCACTGGAAAAGTACCTACATTTCAAATGGCGATGATTTGGCGACAAGATAATCACTCAAAAATATTATTAAATTTCCTCGAAGTGGTCAGAGATGTTTCCGGGTTAGAAAAACAGAGCAATAAAGAATAAAACTGGCATGGTTATCCGGGGTACAAGGGGTTATCCTTTTATCGTATTTTTGTATTGGCGAAAAGCCGAAAATACATGTATGACAGCACTGCTCAATTCCAGTACTGTCAATAATTTAATGGCTATAAGCTGTCAGAGTGGTTAGAAAATAAAAATAAATCTTACATATAATTAGGAGTTGAAAATCAATTAACAATTATCAATGAATAATGAGTCATTAACTGTTAACTGTTAAGCGTTTTGCAATCTAGCAAAACCAAAGGTAACGTTAAACTCTTCACACCAAATCGCTACAGATTTGAAATCATCTAAGTCAAAGTTGGCAGGAATTTCATAACGCTGAGCGCCATCAAAGCTTTTTAAACCAGCCAAAGTTACATAATTTTGTTTATTCAATTTAACAGGTACAGTACCCTTGCGGTGGAGGACAACTCTTACCTTTGGTCCCCGTGCGGTGGTAAATCCTTTATTAAATTCCAGATAACGCTTACCGTTTTTTTCAACAATTTTAGCCGTGCCGTTGGTGGGGTGGTCTTGTTCTGTGGCAGGGCAAACGCATCTTAAATTAAGCTAGGTGCGGCAGGAGCCGCACCAGCGCGGGCAAGCGATGCTAAAAATCACCCCATAACTCATAATTTAACCTGGGTATTAGATATAAGTATAAATAAATACATTTATATATAAATAAGTAGTAAATACTAGTAGATGTAATCATCTTAAATAACTGATAATATAGTCTTAATTAAAATGAATTGATTAACAACTTAATTCTAAAACTTTTGTCAAATAGTTATCATCTATAGCCGCTAAGAATTGTTTATTCTTAATTCCTAGCTTTTTACTTTTCTCTTTACCCAAAAGATTCACTGCTATGTGGCGAAGAACAGCGAAGTTTTGCGGTGCATTATCTTTTCTAATCTTACAATCATCTTCATTTAAAGCTACATCCAATATCCAATGTAGCGAATTTTCAATACCCCAATGGCTGCGAATGGACTCTCCAAACTTTTTCGCATCTAAATTTAAGCTACTAATATAGTAACGAGTTTCAACAGTTGTTTTACCGTTCTGGGTTCTAACTGATTCAACCATACCTATACTTTTTAATTTTTCCCATTTATTATCTGAATAAATTTGATTTGAGATATCGGAAAGCATTAAATAATTACGTATCTCTTCACGTCCATGTCCTGAATTACTTGTGCTGTATTCGCTTGCGCTAAAACCAGACAAACGTTTTGAGATTGCTTCTTTGAATAGTAATTCTACACTTTGGTACAATTTTTTTTGATTCTTTTTTAACGCAATTACATAATCTGCATCATTTTGAGATATAAGATTTACTATTTCTTTTTGGCATCCAATTGCGTCAATTGTAACGATACAACCAGCAATATCTAATACTTTTATTAATTCTGGTATTGCAGTTATTTCGTTGGATTTATTATCAACTTTTCTTTGACCAAGAACTAACTTATTATTTGTTGCCCAAGCACTAACTATATTAATCGCATGATTTCCAGCTTTTTTATCATACGAATGTTTTAAACTTTTACCGTCAATCGCAATCACTTCACCATCCGTCAATGTTGCAACTGATTTTATCCACGATAAAAAACATTCTTGAAATTTTTCTGGATTAATTAGTGCAAATATTCTTGCGAATGTATCATGTGATGGGATGCCATTTGGTAGCTCTAGAAAACGTTTTAACCATTCTTGTTTAGCTTGACCATACGTTTCAATTGCTACCCAAGAGTCAGCCCCGCAAATTACTGCACAAATCGCAATCGTGATTACATCGATTAGCTGATGACGCTTTGTACGCTCAATTCGCGGGTCTTCAAGATCCACGAAGTAATCGCTAATTGTATGCTTTGGTTTCAGTTTCACGTTTGATCACTCCGCACCCCATTCTGATTTTTTTAAGCTACCACAGATCGGTGAAGTCATAGTTATCGGAGGGCGATACGCCTTTGGCGTCGGCTTCGCCGTGCTCGCACAAACGGTGCAGAGTGCGGCGAAGCCGCACCTGCACCTTTAAA
>JBCCSG010000458.1:0-5103 GCA_039200565.1 Cyanobacteria bacterium P01_D01_bin.50
AGGTGTGATAATAACGATTTGGAGTAGAATAAGCCGCAACTATTTGAGTAAAAGTTTTTTCCGCTAAAGTTTGGCTAATATCGAAATTTTGCAGCAATTGCCAATAATTCTGAAATAATTTATCTCTCGACATGGTTATTTTTTCAGACAGGCTCCGGAGATGCGATCGCTCTTCGCATACCCGCAGGGCTTATCGTAATTGATCGTTAAAGAAAGCAATTTAAAAAATTATGTTACATCAGGTCGAAACATAAACCAATTTTGTATGCTTTGTAGTTCTGCAGTACTATTTATCCCATAGCCAAAGTGTTGATAGTAGTCAACGTTATTCTGTGTCTGAGTATCAAGAGCGACACCGCGAGACTCAAAATTTTCTTCTGATATTTTATGTACTTGGGAAAGAAGTGCCCTTCCAATTCCTTTCTTCTGACTTTGTGGATCTACGGCAAGGGCATTGATATAGAAATGAGGTTGATTTGGTTTATTTGCCTTTTTTAAATTTAAGTATCCTTCCACCCGTATCAGAGCTTCCTCCCCAATTAATCTTGCGAATTCTTCTTCTGAAGGTGTTGGTTTACTTTGTGCATCGCGATCGTTGTTTGCTTTTTCTGGAGGAGTGACAAAAGCAATTCCTTGCAATTTTCCTTCTGCAAAACCACCCAGAAAAAAGCCATCACCAACGGATACTTCATGGCACATTAATTCTATCAGGTGTTTTATCGATTGTTTATATGCATCGCCAAATAAAAATTGCATGAGTGGATATTTTTCAAAGGCACTGGAAAATATTTCGATAATCTTCTCTGTATCTTTTGTATCTAAACTCTTGATTTCTACGGTAGACATTTTTACAATTCCTTTTTTGCCATCACTGCTCTAGCTCTAACTGCTAATTCTGTATCTAATCGAGCAATTTCATCTAATCGATCAATTATTTGTGGTATCAAATCTGGCTGATAACTGGAGGCATTAATACCTAAAAACTGTAACCCAAAAACTGCTGCATAACGTACTACCCATTCCGGATCTTGCGAGACTTGCAACAACACTTTAAAAACTCTTAGTTGCTTCTCTTGCACCAGTGATGGCAACATATTAGACCAGCGAATACAACCCAAACCCCTAGCAGCAGCTCGCCGCACACTTAAGGAAAAATCTGTTTCTGCTGCTGTTAACAATATCTCCAAACCACGCGGATCGCCAATACCCGCAAGTGCCCTAATTGACCAGGCTCTAGCTCCGTAGTTATAATCATCAATATTTTGTAGTAAAGGTTCTACTGCCACTTCTCCTAGTGCAACTAAACCATCTACGGCTGCAACTGCTGCACCTGGATTGTTATAACCTAGAGCAGCAATTAAGGTGTTCATTCCTGCATTTTGACATACTTCAGCAAGTGCTCTTACAGCATCTAATAATTTATCGGAGGAATCAGCTTCTTCTACAGCCTGAATTAGTCTTAAAGTGTCATTAGTCATTGAATTTTGGATTTTAGATTTTAGATTTTAGATTTTCCTCTTCAAGAAGTTTGCATTTTTTAGATTTTAGATTTTAAATTAAAATTTGAAAATTTTGAGGTGTTAGATTATTCCTGTGGCTTTTAACCTGGAGGCTTGCTTTTAATCCAAAATCTTAATTACCATGACTATCGTGCAGCATTTGTCAATCAACAAAAGACTATTCGTCACAATTTTTAATATTAATTAACCTACCATACCATCGGCTTTCAATACTATAAAAGGCTATCCATGAGTTTCATAACCCGGATGCTAACGTCGCATATACTTGGAGCTTCTCCATCCACTGGCATTTCTAACTGATGCTCTAAAATACCTTTGAGGGAAATTAGCTTCAGACTGTTTTCTGCTAACGTCTCGGTGATGGCTTCTGCTGCATTCAAATAACCGATTGCTCCCAAATCTGCTAGAGCAGAACGCCGCAATTGTAAATTGTCTCCATCCAATGCTTTCACAAGTTCGTCGCCATAGCAAGATTCTTGGGTCAATTGATACATCGCACGTAGAGTTGAATATTTTACCAAATCTACAGAATGCTCCAAAAATGGTTTAATGTTTTCAATAGCTTCTGTTGCACCCAAATTTCCTAAAGCTTCAATTATTGCGGCTAGTGGTTGGTTTTGCTCGTTTTGGATAGTTTCTAAATCCAACATTTTCATCAATTTGGGAATACTTTCCCTGCGATCGTCAAGCACTCCCAAAGATTCTGCCGCAGATTCTCGCACGTAGTAATCAGAACAGTCTAAACAATTAATCAATGCTGGTATCGCACGAGTATCTCCCAGTTTTCCCAAAGCTCTAGCTGCATTCCGTCGTAGAGGAAAACCGCCATCGGGCGTGCGATCGCTTTCATCATCCAAGGCGGCAATCAATGCTGTAATTGCTGCTTCTTCTTGAATGCGAAATCTACCAAGCCACCAAGCAGCGTAATAACGGCTACCTCTATCGTTTCCTTGAAGATTTGCGATCGCCCCTTCAATGGTTAAAGATTCACTTGCAGCAACTTCATCAACTGGCGATGGAGATTCTAAGTTTTCTGAATCCGATTTACTCATGTGACAGGAAAATGTTTCAGTTTAAAACGAAGGAAGAAGGTTTGAGCGGAAGAGCCGAAGTTGGCTGGAATTGGGATGGCGATTTAAACCCCAACCCATTCACGCAGAGCGTGGGAGGTATCTTTCACCTTTGAGCGGTGGGCAATTCAACCCATATTTAGAGTTTAAAAAAATATATATACAACTACAATTAGACAATTTCAAACGATAAAAAATTGAGTTTTTTGAATTTAATTAATCTTGTCTAAAATAAGACTGCCCGGAAAGCTAAACAACTCCTAGACATTTGCCACAAGAGCTGGTTAACTTTCCGGGCTAAAAACTACTTATTAGCTCCGAGTATAACTAAACTCATTAGCTAAGAGTGTTAACTGCATAGTCGATGTAAGAATTAGCCTCAACAGCTGGATCGCCACTTAAACCGTGGTTAGCCTTGATGTAATTCAAAGCTTCGATGTACCAGCTAGGAGAAAGTTCAAAGGTTTTGTTGATTTCTGCTAAACCAGAGATCAAGTAATCATCCATTGGTCCTGTACCACCTACAACTAGGCAGTAAGTGATCATCCGTAAGTAGTAACCGATATCACGTACGCACTTAGCTTTACCTCTTGCATCAGCTGCGTAGTTAGGTCCTTGCATTTGAGTGGTGTAAGGAAATTTATTGTACACCGCTTGTGCTGCACCTTCTGCCAAACGCTGAGAATTTGTAGTCAGACTCTTTGCTGCTTCTAGGCTAGCTTGTGCTTGACGAAAACGACCAAAGGCGATTTGAATTTCTGTACTACTCAAAAAACGGCCCTGGGAATCTGCAGCTGAAACCGCTTCGGTAAGGGGTGTTTTCATTGGTTTGGTATCTCCCTTTTTTTACAAAGTTTTGTTTGAAAGCTTTTTTGTGCTAGTGACTAGTTTTACTTAATCGCTAGTCGTGGTGGTTCTATGCTACTGCTGCTGCTGCACGGTCGAAGTAGCCAGCTACTTCAGACATGATGGCGCTACAATCACCTTGGGTAATGCCGCTGGTGTTGCCTACAATCGCTAGTGCAGATTCTTTCATCTTCTGTACGCCTACTGATACAGAAGCACCAGGTGTACCCAATGCTAAGTAGGTTTCGCGTAGACCATTTAAACAACGGTCATCTAATACACTTGCATCACCAGAGAAGATTGCATAGGTAACATAGCGCAAGATGATTTCCATATCACGCAAACAAGCAGCCATGCGACGGCTGGTGTAAGCATTTCCACCAGGAGCTATTAATTGGGGCTGTTCTGCAAACAAAGCGCGAGCCGCGTTAGCAACAATTGTAGAAGAATTGCTGGTAATACGGTTTACAGTATCCATGCGCTTATTTCCTTCCTTAACCATGTTTGTTAAGGCATCTAATTGCGAGGTACTGAGGTATTCTCCTCGTGTATCGGCTTGAGATACTACTTTTGCGAAAGCATCTAACATTTATCTAATCTCCTATCTGCTTGCTCTATAACTTGTTGACTTTTAAACTGAAAATTTCAGTTCTACTTACTCTCAGACTACCAAAGCGGCGGTCAAGATTCAAAAACAGATACCAAGATATTAGTTTATGATTTCAGGGCTACCAAACTTACGAATTATCACAAAACTTCACAATTGTATGCAAAGCTGAAAAACCCTAACCATCATGCCCTTTGAGTCAAATCGCCATCTGTTTTTTCTGATATTTTTTTTATATCATCCTCTGACCTTCTTATTTCTTACGAAATATTATGAATTTATTCTTATTATTTAACTTTTCTTTATATTCTGAGGTGAGATTTTCAAATGTATAGTCTTATTGATTCCCTAATGATGAGAAAAATAATTACACAATCAATCTGATAAAAATGTTGTAGAGCCTTGATAGAAGTTAATTACATTCTTTTTTTTGTTGAGAATATGGGAGTTTTCTCTTCTCCAGAAGGCAGTTGCCCAAATTCTGCAAAGTCTAACTACTCCCCGGCTTTATGATTGTCGGCGTTGAGGGAGGGGGTAGAGGGGGAGAAATTTAGCCGGTAATCTTAGAGTGGAATAGGAATAATAGGGAGCGAAGTAAACAAAGTCACCCATTAACAGCATTTACAATACTTCATAAAATGTAACTTTGTCTGACATAATAGCTTGACGACTAAACCGCTTAACTTTAATTTCTAACTCCTAACACCTAACTCCCAACACCTAACTCCCAACACCTAACTCCCAACTTCTTACTTTTTACTTCTTACTTCTTACTTCTTACTTCTTACTTCTTACTTCTTACTTCCGTCAAGCGGTACTAGCACCATTAAGCAATACCTCGTCCAATGGCTAAAGCTCTTCGTACAGCTGCATCAGCATTGATAAACCCGTGACCATAAACTTTGTCATAGCCTTCTTTACCCAAATCATAAGCAGTTTGAGAAATAATTGTTTTTATCTGTCCTGCACTCAAATCTGAATTAACGCTCCATACTAACGAAGCAACCCCAGAAACGTTTGCTGTAGAAGCTGAAGTTCCATTGAATTTATCATCGTAGCC
>JBCCSG010000459.1:0-5094 GCA_039200565.1 Cyanobacteria bacterium P01_D01_bin.50
AGTCGCCAGATAATTACAATTATTTTTCCTAAAATGGTTATTGTATAGCTTATATCTAGATAATTACCTAATGAAATGCAATCATAAATCTGTTTTATCTAAATTATTCGCTTTTTACCAAGAAAATTAACATCTAAGCAGCCCTAATTATGGCACTCTGAAAAACAGAATGATTGAAAATTTGATATCTTCGCTACAGAATTTTACTGAAACAGGTTATGCAAACCCTGCCAACACCAACAACTACTAATACCGCATCTACAACCCCCACTTTTGAAACTACCATAAAGCGGCGTAAAACCCGTCCCGTAAAAGTGGGAGATGTCACCATTGGGGGAGGATACCCTGTAGTGGTACAGTCGATGATTAACGAGGATACTCTCGATATTGAGGGTTCAGTAGCGGCAATTCGTCGCTTGCACGAAATCGGCTGCGAAATTGTCCGAGTCACCGTACCCAGTATGGCTCACGCAAGAGCTTTATCTGAAATTAAGCAAAAGTTAAAGCAAACTTACCGAGATGTGCCAATTGTTGCCGACGTACATCACAATGGTATGAAAATTGCTTTGGAAGTAGCCAAGCATATCGAAAAGGTACGGATTAATCCGGGTTTATACGTATTTGAAAAACCAAACATCAATAGAACTGAATATACTAAAGCTGAATTTGATCAAATTGGCGAAAAAATAGCCGAAACTCTAAAACCTTTAGTAATTTCCTTACGCGATCAAGGGAAAGCCATGCGAATCGGGGTAAATCACGGTTCCCTGGCCGAACGAATGCTATTTACCTATGGCGATACTCCTGAAGGGATGGTGGAATCGGCGCTGGAATTTATTCGCATTTGTGAATCTTTAGATTTTCATAATATAGTAATTTCACTTAAAGCTTCCCGAGTGCCGGTAATGTTAGCTGCATATCGTTTGATGGCGCAGCGTATGGATGCTGAAGGAATGGATTATCCCCTGCATTTAGGCGTTACGGAAGCCGGAGATGGTGAATACGGACGAATTAAGTCTACTGCTGGCATTGCTACCTTGCTCGCTGACGGTATTGGCGATACAATTCGCGTGTCCCTAACCGAATCACCGGAAAAAGAAATTCCAGTTTGCTATAGTATTCTACAGGCTTTGGGATTGCGGAAAACTATGGTAGAATACGTAGCTTGCCCTTCCTGCGGTCGCACTTTGTTCAATTTAGAGGAAGTGTTGCACAAAGTCCGCCAAGCAACTAGTCATCTCACCGGATTGGATATTGCAGTTATGGGCTGCATTGTCAACGGACCTGGAGAAATGGCAGATGCAGATTACGGTTATGTTGGCAAGAATCCCGGCTTCATATCACTTTACAGAGGAAGAGAAGAAATAAAAAAGGTTCCTGAAGATAAAGGTGTAGAAGAGTTGATAAACTTGATCAAAGCTGATGAACGTTGGGTAGAACCGTCTTAAACAAGGAAAAGGCTCGTTTCAAAAAATCTTGCTAGTTTTGTGATACACCGCAAAGCTAGCCGGATGAGTGGGATATTTTACCGAAATAACAAATTATGCTCATTCAGTACAGTGGTAGGCTGTGTTAGATTGAGCATACCGACCTATGTAAATTCAGTCTGGCACAGCTGTAATATGGTGATTAGAAGAAGTGGACTTGTTTTAGGTGCTACGGCCGTGACGCTTTCAACAATTGCTGTCGCAGGGCTTGTAAACCTTCCACAAGGACAAGCTTTATTTAAAGAAAGTCCAAAGGAAATTGTAGATGAAGTTTGGCAAATTATTTACCGCCAATACGTAGATGGTACATTTAATCAGGTAAATTGGCAGGCTGTTCGTCGTGAGTACTTAAATAAGTCCTACACTAACAAGCAGGAAGCCTACAAATCCATCCGGGAAATGCTCAAAAAGCTGGACGATCCCTATACCCGGTTTATGGATCCCAAGGAATTCAAGAACATGCAGGTGGATACCTCTGGGGAATTAACTGGTGTTGGTATCACAATTGGTCTTGATGAGGATACTAAAAAGTTGACCGTAATTGCACCATTGGAAGATACTCCAGCATTTAAAGCTGGTATCTTAGCAAAAGATGTCATTACTAAAATTGATGGCAAAAGCACCAAGGGGATGGATACTAGCCAAGCGGTAACTTTAATCCGAGGTGAACCGGGAAGTAAAGTTAAATTGACTATTTCCCGGAATGGGAAAGAAAGGGACTATTTGATTACGCGAGCAAAAATAGAAATTCATCCGGTCGATTATTCTCTAAAACGAACTCCTGCTGGTAATACTGGTTATATTCGTCTCAAACAGTTTAGCGCTAATGCTTCAAAGGAAATGCGCGAAGCTATTAGAGATTTAGAGAAGAAAAACGTTGATGGGTATGTTCTCGATCTACGTAATAATCCAGGCGGTTTATTATTCTCCAGCATCGAAATTGGTCGGATGTGGCTTAAAGATGGTACCATAGTTTCTACAATCGACCGTCAGGGAGTTGTAGAAAAAGAAATCGCAAACGGACGCTCGCTTACAGATAAACCATTAGTAGTTTTGGTTGACAAAGGGAGTGCTAGTGCCAGTGAAATTCTTTCCGGAGCCTTGCAGGATAATGACCGTGCTGTTTTAGTAGGCAGTAAAACTTTTGGTAAAGGCTTAGTCCAGTCAGTTCGTCCTCTTTATGATGGCTCCGGAGTGGCAGTAACGATTGCTAAATATCATACCCCAAGCGGTGCAGATATTAATAAAGCCGGGATTAAACCAGATGTTAAGGTAGAGTTAAGCGACGAACAGCGACAGAAATTGTGGCTTAAAGAACGCGAAAAATTAGGAACCTTACAAGATCCTCAATTTGCTAAAGCTGTAGAAGAATTAAGAAAAGAAATTGCTGCGAAAGGTAATATTAGAGCACAGAAAAAGTAGTCATTAGTTGTAGAGACGTAGCAGTGCTACGTCTCTACAGGATTTATGACAAGGAAGATTGTAGAGATCGGAATTAGGGTTTATCTTGAGGTACTATCATCATTCATGTGCCAGAAGAATGTTGTATCTTTATTTTTAAATGAGTCAAGAATTTCAAATTGCTCGTTATTATTGCTCGCTCCTAACTGTTAGTATTTGAGGTAATTGACTTATAACTCCTCAGTTTAAATTCTTAATATCAAGTCTGGCTAATTACTTACTATATAACCCAGAGCGATCTTAATTACTTATTACTCATTACTCAGTCTCCAGAGATATGATAAGTCTTTAACCAGACATGATATAAATCCTAACTTTTCACACGGGCTGGCATTTTCCCGTCCTAATTAACCCTATACGACGGGTGATGGCTTCTTCTTTTGAATCAAAAGGTCCCCACTTCTCTATAATCTCTTTATCGTCTACCGGCGCTGGTTCCCTAGAGACGATTTTGCAATTTCCATTTGAGACCTTGACAACATGCCAAGATAGTGATTCATCCATTGCTTAAATAACTAAATAACTTGACCTTTAATATTTTAGAGGAGGAAAAAGTCTTAAATTCTCCCTTAACAAAAAATATTTTATTCAGAATTTAGTTTTCTCAAGCCCAATTAAAATAGGCATGGATGCCCATGCCACAAGGAAACTATATTTTTCGGGTTGTGCAATTGCTTTAAGGTTTTGTGCTTGTCGATTCCTGTAATAAAATGGGAACTCCACCTTTATCGGAACCAATCATGATAATTTTAGAGTTGGGAGATTTAGCCAGTTTTTCTGTTGCTTCAATTGTTCGTAATTGTAATACTTTATTGGTTAGTCCATCTGATATAATTTTCTGAGAATCAGCAATACCTTGAGCTTCAATCCGTTTGCGTTCCGCTTCTTGACGTTGTTTTTCTAAGACGAACTTCATCCGCTGATTTTCTTGTTCTGCTTTCAACTTTTCTTGAATTGCTTTTTGGATTGTATCCGGCATTTTTACATTTCTTAATAAAGCTTGCTCTACAACGAAACCTAGGGGTGATAATTCTTGGGTGAGTTGTTCGTTTATTTTGCGAGCAACTTCTTGACGTTTGGTAGAGTAAATTGCATTTGCAGGATATTGGGCAATGATGGAACGAATAGTAGAGCGAAATCGAGAAATTACCAATTGTGTTTCGCTGGTGCCAATTGTTTTATAGACATTTGCAGCTTTTTGTGGATCGAGTTTGTATTGCAAGCTGACATCAAGATTGAGATTCAAACCTTCTTGGGAACTTGCGTCTACGTTTTCCTTAATATCCTTTAAGCGAGTAGAAAAATTAAGAACTTTAGCAAAAGGATTAACTATATTTACTCCAGGATTAAGAGTATTATCCGAGACTTTACCAAATAAATTGGCAACTCCGATATTACCAGGAGGAACAATTACTAAAGCTCTAGAAATAGAAGCAATTAAGGCAACAATACCAATTAATCCTGCAACTGAACGTACTGCTAGACGATTTTGTTCGTCATCTACTTTACCGGAGTTTAAGTAAACAAGAGTTGAAATTAATATAGTTAGGAGGGAGACTATGAAACCCATGATATTTTTTGAAGTAATTAATTGAGGAACTACTACATAGATATCCGCTCATATTTATGTTTTTATGAATTTCAGTTTAGGATTTAATTAGTCTTTAAGAAAGAATTATAAATTAGTAAATTATCTTCAAAAAAAAATCATATTAGGTTATTTTCTAAGAGATTTAAGTAGGTGCGTGGAAAAAATTGTCGTCATGACGAAGGATTAGTGAATAGGGAGTAGTGATACCAATTTTATATGAGGCTGCGCTAAATCACCCCCAGCCTATAAGGCTGGGGCTATAGGCACAAAGCCAAAACAGCGGCTGAATTAGGCGCATATTTATACAGAAACGGTATGAGTAGGAATAAGTCTGATTATGCTACTCCCCCAACCGCTTATCAGAAAGGAAGTAATTTATATTCTGTTACATAGTACGGGTTTATTTATGCCAACCTACTTATACTTATTATTTGAGATATTTGATTTTTGAGTAAAAAGTATATAAGTAGGTTGGCGTTGAAAATAGTAATTAAAACAAGTGAATAGTGAATAGTGAATAGTGAGTAGTAATAAGGCTTTGGAGGCAGTTTACAT
>JBCCSG010000460.1:0-5085 GCA_039200565.1 Cyanobacteria bacterium P01_D01_bin.50
AGCGAGTCACAATTACCGAAGCTAATGCCACACTAAGACTACCAGTGGTTGATGATATCTTCCTAGAAGAAGATATGGAATACACCATCAACTTGGTTGAAGGCGAAGGCTACAACATTGATGCTGCTGCGACCAACAGTGTTACCTTCACCGTCAGCGATGGAGATTTGCCTACTCCTGTGACCGTTGGTGTGACCGCAACACCTAACAGCTTGTTTGAAAGCGAGCAGAGTGTTGTTACCTTGTCCTTCAATGTAGAAGGTGACATTCCTGCTGAAGGTGTGGAAGTCTTCCTCGATAGCGATGTGCGTGCGGCTCTTGGTGAATTTGACATCAACGGCAGTGCTCGTACAGGTGAAGTCGAAGGCGAAGGGCTTGTCGTCTCTGGTGGTGAAATCATCGGTACCGACAACGATGGCAGTGGTTTCTTCTTCCGCATCAATGAAGCGAATGCTAGTATCCAAGTACCCGTCTTCCAAGATGACGAGGTAGAAGGTGCTGAAAGCTTCACCTTTACCCTTGCTGATGGGGAAGCTTACAACGTTGATGCTGACGCTAGTGCGGTTAGTGTAAATATTTCTGATACCAGACCAGAAGTCAGCTTATCAGTAAATACTACAACCCTTAGCGAAGAAGAAAGTACATTATTTACCTTGAGCTTCAGTGTTAACGGTCCAATACCTGAAGCTGGCTTAGAAGTTGCGTTAGGTGGAGATGTACTACCATTAATCGACCAACTTGACTTCAGCAACTTTGATTTCAGCAATCCCGATAATGTCCAAGGACTTGAAGTCGGACAATTCCGTGAAGATGGATCGATTTCACTCACACTATTTGAAGCATCTGCATCTTTTAGTGTCCGCGTCTTTGACGACATAGTTCAGGAAGCTGATGCTAACTTTGACTTAATGTTGTTAGAAGGTGATGGCTACTCCGCTAACCAAGATGCTAAGGGAGCAACAGTAACTGTAACTGATGGATACACTCAAATAAATCCTCCAGTTGTTTCACTTTCAGTTACTGACACTAACCTTAGCGAAGGTGAAGAGTTTACTGTTAACTTCAGCGTTGATGGTAATGTATCGGCTGATAATCCACTAACTGTTCTTGTCAGCAGTACCGAAGAAGCTGCATTAGGTGAGTTTAACATCTTCGACGAAAATGGTGCTCCTGCCTACACAACCACAGGAATTCAAGGTGAGCCAACACTTGCGGATAATATTGGTAGCAGTTTCTTTGTAACCCTCACCGATACTGAAGCTAGTATTACACTTCCAGTATTCGACGATGGTCCTGGTGAAGGAACAGAAACCTTTAACTTTGAAATAGTAGACGGTGAGCGCTACGACGTTGGTGGTGCTAACGTTACACTTACTATCGATGATGCTGCAAACTTCACAGAAGGTCCCGGTGGTGTAGTCACTACATTTGCTTATGACTTGAGCGACACAGGTGATGTACCAGTAACAGTAACCGTAGACCAAGAAGCATTAGATATTACCGATGCTGCATTCGATAACTTGGTAGGTTTCTACGAAGTTGTTGATGCCAACGGTGGTATTGATACTGATGGTGACGGAGTTGCTGATATCAATCCTGGGGATTCAGGTTATGCAAAAGCTGCTTTGGAAAACGCAGTAGATGGATTAGCTCTCCGTATTGGTGGTAATGAAAGTAACGACACCACTGCTGGTAGCTTTGGTGATTCAGTTCTAGCAGGTGGTACATTATACGCACCATTTGCGATCGCCAATGCAGGTGACTTGACTGTAGCAGACTTCTTGGCAGCTAACCCGAATAACGATGCTGCAACTGAAGTTGACTCACAAGTTGCTTACTTCGCATACGGTGCAGCGAACCCAGATGGAGCAAATCACTTGAAGTCTTGGGGTGATGGTATCTTCGGATTTGAAGATTTACCTTCCAACCTTGCTGGTGTCAGCGACAATGACTTCAATGATGCGGTATTTAAGTTTAACTTTACTGTTTAAGCTTAAATTCTGGATATGTGATTGGAGGGTTGGATTTGGTTAACTAGTCATAAATGACGGTGTTAAAGAGACGTAGCATTGCTACGTCTCTACACTTATTTATAGTATTTACGCCTAAAATTTTATATTGTTTTTATAAACACGCTCAAACATTGAAAAATTAACTTTTCTCAATTGGTAATCTAAATTAGGTGTTTTAGTGCGCTTACTTGTGCAATAATAGCGAAACATAGGAGAAATCAATTCTCTATTTTTTTCATATGTATTTATCTCAACAAACCTATTTAACGAGATAAGGGATACATTTTTAACAAATAAAAAAGTATTCCCTTTCTCTTTTCTTTGATTTATATCTTTATATAGATTTAAATCTATTTTTCAACTACAATTAATATTTCTTATTTGTCATAATCTAAATCTAGTAAATCCCTTATATTAATTATTTTTGCAAATAATAAGCATTTAAAAATTGATCTTATTTATCGAGTTCTAATTCACTATTATAAATACAATTAATCCTGCATAAACTATATGATTCCGGCTTGATTGATAAATTTGTGATGCAAATTACAAATTTATCACTATTGAATGAACGAGGATTCACAGCTATTTATTGACTTAAAATTATGCTTCAGCCACAACATAGAGCTTGTCATCAGCTATCTATTCTGGTCAGAAAGTACGTTAAATTAGTAGCTATTCTCGCTTTTTTAGGTTTATGTACGGCTTGCAATTCGGAGGAAGCAGAAAAAAAGAATCAAGAAAAAGAATCAGTACCTATTGAAGAAGTCAAGCTTGTTACTAATAACCGAGTAGTAGCTTTAGGAAAAATAATTCCTCAAGGGGAAGTTATTAAAATTTCCGTAGTAAATGCTCGTGATAGTCGCGTCAATCAAATTTTAGTACAAGAAGGTGACTTTGTTGAAGCTAATCAGGTAATTGCGATTTTGCAGGGGAAAGAAAGAGCAGAACAACAATTGCGAGATGCAATAGCGAATGTGGCTATAAAACGCTCTCAATTACTCAAAATCCAGCAAGGAGATTTTAAAGAAGGGGAAATATTAGCGCAGCAAGCAAAAATTTCGGAATTAGAAGCAAGATTAGAAACTGAAATTCAGGAGAAAGCTGCTGCTATTACTGAAAAACAAGCAGCACTCACTAATGCTGAAATTAAATTTAAGCGCAATCAGTCTTTACTAGAGGAAGGAGCAATCAGTAAATCTCAACTGGATAATGCAAGAGAAGAATTTGAACGAGCTCGTGCAATTTTTGCACAATCTCAAGCTATTTTGAGCAACACTAAATCCGTACTAGAAGCTCAATTAGCCAGAGAAAAAGCTAATTTACAGCAAATGAAGGAAGTTCGTCCAGTAGATGTAGACATAGCTAGAGCCGAGTTAGAGCAAGCATTAATCCAGGTAGAACAACGCAAAGCAGAACTAGAAGACACGCAAGTAAAAGTACCGATTGCAGGACAAATTCTCAGAATCAATACTCGTGTCGGAGAACAGGTAAATACAGAAGCAGGAATTGCAGAACTCGGACAGACAAAGCAAATGTATGTACTTGCTGAAGTCTATGAAAGTGACATCTTGAAGGTGAGAACAGGACAAAAAGCAATAATCAATAGCGAATATGGCGGTTTTCAAGGTGAAATAACTGGAAAAGTCGAAAAAATTGGCTTACAAATAGGTAGAACTCGAATTAGCCAAGGTCAGACTAATCCTACTACCGACGTTAACGCTCGTGTAGTAGAAGTAAAAATTCCTATCAATCCAGAAGATAGTCCGAAAGTTGCTAACTTAACGGGTATGCAAGTTCGCGTGGAAATCGAGACAAGTGGAGAAGAGAAGGGGACAAGGAGAGAGGGGGAAGAGGAGCCAGTGCGTTGCCGAGGTTCCCTCGGTTGTAGCAACTGGCGTGGGGTAGAGGGAGAAGAGAGGGTAGAGGGGGGAGATTAAGAATAATTGCTAACTCCTGTAAAGACGTAGCACTGCTACGTCTCTACACTACAGACGTAGCAGTGCTACGTCTCTACACTTTCTAACTCCTAACTCTTAACTCCTAACTCCTAACTCCTAACTCCTAACCACTAACAACTAACCACTAACCATTTTATGAAAATTCCTTTTCTAAAAAGATTCCACTTTGAAACTCCTTTAGCTTGGTCGCAATTATCGCATCAAAAGGTGCGTTTGCTTGTTGCTACCACAGGGGTTTGCTTTGCGAATATCTTGATGTTTACTCAGGTAGGATTGTTAAAAATGCTTACTGAGGGAACGACTAAATTACATGAAAGTTTGGGAGGGGATTTATTTTTAGTTTCCTCATTTAGTCCTACATTAAGATGGAATACTTCTTTTCCCCGTGCTTATCTTTATCAAGCTTCTGCTGTAGATGGTGTAGATGATGCGAGTTCTGTTTATTTGGGTACGGGTGAGTGGTTAAATCCAGAATTTTTGTTAGAAAATAATCAGGATGATTCTTCACTTAAAACAATGGCACGTTTTGGTAAACAAGTAAGAATTATTGCTTTTAATCCTGCGAAAAAAAATGTTCTCAATTTACCAGATGTTCAACAACAAATAGATAAATTAAAAATACCAAATTCGGTATTATACGACAGTTTATCTCAAAGTTCTTTGGGTGATGTTCCAGCAATATTTAATCAGCAAGGAAAAGTGACAACTTTAGTCGATAATCATCGAACCGATATAGTTGGACTTTTCAATATGGGTAGCACTTTATTTACTAATGGAAACGTGGTAATGAGTGATTGGACTTATTCTCAACGTCGGGGTGATGAAGTTCTTAAACAAATTAATATAGGTCTAATTCATTTAACAAAAGATGCTGATATTAATACTGTCAAAGCAAAAATAAGAGCTATTCTTCCCTCTGAGATAGAAATACATACTCGTGAAGAACTAATTGAAAGAGAACACAAATTTGAATCATCAGAACCTAATGGAATTGTTTTAAGATTTGGTACTGCTGTTGGTTTTTTTGTTGGAGTAATTATCGTTTATCAAGTTCTTTATTCCGATATCAACGACCATCTTTCTGAATACGCTACTTTGAAAGCAATGGGTTA
>JBCCSG010000461.1:0-4996 GCA_039200565.1 Cyanobacteria bacterium P01_D01_bin.50
AATTTTCGTAAAAAAATGGGCAGGCTTATTATAGAGAGATGCCGGACACACCACGAGTTAACTTGTTTTAAAGCCTGCCCATTTTTTAAGGCTCCATCTCGGGGAAGTAGCCGACTACCCCAGTTGAAGCAGGAAGTAAACGCCAAAATGATATATGTCTAGATTTGTCTAGTTATAGGTAATTTTGGGTAAGTTTTATGTAACGGTAAAAATATCGCTGTCATGTCCCAGCCCTAAACCACCGTACTCAGTAGGTACACAAGGGGCATTCAATCCTGCTTCCAACAGGTCTTCAAAATCTTCCCTAGGAAAACTTGCAGTGCGATCGTAATCAGCAGCGCGAAGGGCAAACTTCTGGACTGCTAATTCTCTAATGCGCTCCATAAGTACTTGCTTATCAGCAGCTAGATTGACAATCATTTAAAAGTCCTAATTGATTTGAGCAATTAAAGTTATGCATCTTAAACTTTGAAACATAAATAATTACATTAATAATTTAAATTGTGTACTCTCAATCCCTGCCAGGTAATTTTAATAGTGTTTCGTTTCAATATTTAATTATTAAAAAGTACAATACCATTTTGTTGCAGTATTTTTGGCAAGTGTATAGAAAAATCAAAGATATTAATTTTTTCAACTTTTTTTTAATTGCATATCTTAGCCTTTAGATTATATTTAGTCTGTTTAGTCTGATAAGTATGTTTTGTATGTTTTGTATGTGAAACAATTTTTTACGAAGATCCATCCGAGTTAAGCCAGTTTAGGCAGACTTGGTTAGATTAGCTGATTCTATAAGAGTGAAGGTGATAACGGTACAGCCTTATAGAAAATTGATATCAAGTCTGATAAGTATGTTTAGTATGTTTAGTATGTTTAGTATGTTAGAACTTGAAAAAAGTCTTATACAATTTCTTTATTAAGATTCAGCGGAGTTTAGCTTGTGCAGGCAGGCTTTGTTTTGCTAGCTCCACTCTTCCTTTTTTGACAGCGCTGCCCGCGCAGCCACTGCCAAGAATTGGTATCGTAACTATTACTACCCCCGGCTACCACTGATATAGGCACCTGTAATGGGTTGTTGAGGATTTTCAAATATTTGTTTTACCGAACCTGCTTCAATTAATCTACCGCTACCCTCTTTAACCCAAAACAAAGCGACATCATCGGCAATTCGTCGGGCTTGAGCTAAATTGTGGGTAACAATTAAAATTGTATATTTTCCTCGCAAACTAAGAATTAAATCTTCTACAATACCAGTGGTAATTGGGTCTAGAGCGCTGCAAGGTTCGTCCATCAGCAAAACCTCTGGCTGCAATGCTAAAGTTCTAGCAATACATAAGCGCTGCTTTTGACCGCCAGAAAGTCGAAGTGCGGGAGACTTCAGCCGATTTTTGACTTCATCCCACAAACCTACATCTATTAGAACCCGTTCAACAATTTCATCAATTTTGTAGCGATTTTTGATTCCATGCTCCTTGAGTGGAAAAGCGATATTTTTCCAAATTGAGAGAGGAAAAGGATTGGGCTTCTGGAAAATCATACCAACCCGACGACGAAGAGCAATTGTATCTGTTTTGGGGTGGAAAATATCTAAATCTTCTAGCCGAACTTGACCTACTACTCGACACTTGGGAATAAAGTCAGTTAAGCGATTGAGGCACGAGAGAAAGCTGGTTTTGCCACATCCTGAAGGACCAATGAGTGCAGTCACAGAACCTTTGCCAATCGAGAGCGTCACGTCTTGCAAGGCAGGCTTGGAGTTATAGTATAGGCTTAAGCGCTGAGTATACAAGCAAGTGGTCGGTAAATTTCCCCCAGAACCACCAAGAACCAACTTTGTTTTTGATGAAAGCTCGGTCATAAGCTACATACTTCAAAGAATATCTAAATTTTTACAATACTTAATTGTTGCGGTTATCAATCAATATTGAATTCTACTATGAAGCCAATACTTTCCAATCCAAATTGCAATCCCATTGGTCACTAATAGCAAAATCATCAATACTACAGCCGATGCATAAGCACTACTATCTCCGCCCCCTACATTCATTGACAAAGTGTATATATGCAAGGATAAAGAACGACCAGAATCCAGCAGGGAGTTTGGCATCCGATCCACATAACCACTGGTATAAATCAAAGCCGCAGTTTCAGCGATCGCCCGTCCGATTCCTAAAATCAACCCAGCAGCTAAACTAGGGACAGCTGCGGGTAATAGCAGGTTGAAAATAGTTGCCGTGCGCGAGATCCCT
Organism: Cyanobacteria bacterium P01_D01_bin.50; assembly: GCA_039200565.1. Taxonomy (GTDB): domain Bacteria; phylum Cyanobacteriota; class Cyanobacteriia; order Cyanobacteriales; family Nostocaceae; genus Rivularia. The sequence continues at coordinate 2,250 of JBCCSG010000461.1, forward strand.
AGAGAAGCAGCTACCATGCGGTGTTCATTGGGTACAGCTCGCAGCCCCTCCTCCATAGAGCGTATAAGAATGGGTAACACCATGCAAGCCAAGGTTAAGCCTCCAGAAAGAATCGAAAATCCTAGTCCAAGAGTAATAGAGAAAAAGGCATTACCGAATAAACCGAAAACAATGGCTGGAACACTTGCAAGCATATCTAAATTGCGGCGCACCAACCTTCCAAACCAGTTATCAACTACAGTAAATTCAGCTAAAAATATTGCTGTTCCTAACCCCAAAGGCACAGCAACTCCCAAACAAACGCTCAAAAGCAGCATCGTTGAAACTAAAATTGAAGCAATGCCACCCTCACGACCCGCATCTTGTGGCTCTGTTGTCAAGAATTCCCACGAAAGCTTTCCCGTACCGTGCCAAACAAGATCCATTAAAAGCCAAATAAAAACTGCGGTGACACAAATCGCAGCGCTCCAAACAAGCAAACTTAGTAGGATGTCTTTATAGTCAATCTTTTGGCTTCGATGGTTTATAGATTGGCGCATTTAATCTGCCTCTTTTTTACTTTCACAAGTGCGTAGCAAATTATAATTTATTAGATTATTTTACATAGCTATAGTATGAAAACCTTTCTATAAATCCCGTTCGACAGTGTAGAGCTTAATCGAAATAAATTTCCTTTTGTGCGATCGCCTCTGCAAGTAATACTAAAATCAAACTTCCCCCCATCAACAGCAATCCACTCACAAACAAAGCCGAACGATGATCCCCCAAAGCGAAGTCCATTTCTAAAGCAATATTTGCAGGTAGAGTCCGAATGGAATCGAACAAACTGCCAGGAAATTGAACGACGTTACCACAAACCATTAGCACTATCATAGTTTCTCCTATAGCCCGACCAGTTCCCAAGATGATGCTCGCGAACAATCCCGATCGCGCAACAGGTAAAACAATCTCCCGAATAGTTCCCCATCGCGACAATCCCAAGGAAACTGCACCTTGTAAATATTCTTCGGGTACTCCAGCTAAACTGGCATCAGCAGTTAAGGCAGTTGTGGGTACAATCAAAAGCGCCAACATTAGAATACCAGCTAACAAGCTAGCTCCAGGTGGATGCAAGCGATTAATCCAGGGAACCACAACCACTAATCCCCAAAAACCGTAAACAACACCAGGAATTCCTGCCATTAACTCTAACAATCGTCGATAAAAGTTTGCAATCGGTGTGGGGGCATAATAGTGACAAAACAGAGCTGACAAAATACCGATAGGAGCAGCTAGTATAATTGCCCCAGCCACAACCAACAGCGTACTTAGAAGCATTGGCGTGATATTATACAGTCCTTGACCGGGATTCCAGGAAGCATCAGTCAAAAAGTGAAGTAAGCCAATATTCTGTAAGGCAGAATCTGACTCAACAACCAGGAAAACCATAATAAACAGGACAATTGTCCCTACAATGGTCGCGATACCCCGCAAGCTCCATATCAGTAAGCGGTCAATTTTTTGCGGGAACGAAGTTTTCTTTGCGTAATATGTCATGGTTCTCCTTAGCCCGAGCAAAATCAATGAATTCCTTGGTCAACGCTGTAGGTTCTCCTTTTGTTACTAAATTGAGCTGCCGCAGCAAAGGGAAACTTCCCTGCTCTACAGTAGTATTTGTTGCTTCAACACCATCTAAACTAAGTAATTTAACCTTTACATTTTGGTTAATTTCTTGCTGTGCAGAACCAATAGAAACATAGCCGATGGAGTTGGGATTTCCAGCCACTGTTTTAATTCCCTGCTGGTTATCTCCGATTACAACATCAGCTTTAACAGCATTATTATCAACCCCAAAATAGTCCAAAAATAGCTTTAGCGTCGAACGTCCCTCTGCTTTATGTACGGTGGTGATGGGAGCATCTTTACCACCTAACTGTTTCCAATTTTTGATTCTTCCAGTATAAACAGCAACAACCTGGTTTTTAACAATCTTATCTAAGGGATTATCTGCATGAACAATGACGCTGATTCCATCACGACCAATCGGAAACACTCGCATCCCTTTTTGCTCTTCTTGACTGAGAGCCTTAGAAACCATACCAATATCAGATAACTTTTGACGTGCATCTGCCAACCCACGTGCAGAACCACCTGTATGGACATCAATGCGAGTACCAGGATGCTTTTGTTCAAAGCGTTTTCCTAGCTCTGAAACCAAAGGAGCAATTGTACTAGCTCCGGTAATAGTTAACTTTTGCTGCTTCGATTCACTTTTGGAAGGTTCGGCACAGCTTTGTATAAAAAAATAAGCGATTACACCTATTGCTATATATAGAGTTACTTTACGACTCATAGAGTGTTTCTATAAGGAAGGTACAAGTGATTTCACCAGATATGACTAAATATGCACATCAGCCTAGCAAGGCTAGCGGCTTCATATTATTTTTGTAGTTAGTGAGATATTTTGCAATAGGATAAAATTTTATTCATTGTTCTTAATACTTTGGCATATAAATAAAAATAAAAATATTTGTTAGATATTTCTATTAAAGAAAATTGTATAACTAAACGTACTTTTCTTACTTTTCTTACTTTTCTTACTTTTTTATATTCTTAATCATACAAGACAGGGCAAACGCATCTAAATTTAGAGCATAGACTATTGACGAAAGAACTTGGATGTGTATCAAACGATTAAATAAGGTTTACCGTCGAGAGTCTTTTGTCTACTTATAAGTTTTTAGTTAAAACTACAACCAAGTACTAAG
>JBCCSG010000462.1:0-4992 GCA_039200565.1 Cyanobacteria bacterium P01_D01_bin.50
ACCCATTACCCATTACCCATTACCCATTACCCATTACCCATTACCCATTACCCATTACCCATTACCCATTACCCATTACCCATTACCCATTACCCATTACCCATTACCCATTACCCATTACCCATTACCCATTACCAGCCCTCACAGTTTGGTGTTCGTTTAACCAAAAATGATTAATCCAACTGACGCAATAATCTTTCTGCTTGAAGAGAATTTATTGCCATAGTTAAACTTTCTGTATCTTCAAAATTTCCGAAGATTTTCCGCACATCATCTAATTGTGAGATTGCTTTGTCTAAGTCGGAATCCGATAATTCTTCTGCATTTTCTCGATAGCTAAGAGCTATATTACTTATAGCTACAGCAGCTTGATTTGCTACCAAACTATCTATATCCTCCAAAGCCGCAATTAATTGAGGTATACTAGTTTGAGCATCTATTCCCATTCTACCTAAGGCTTCAACTGCATTTAGACGTACATCTGAATCAACATCTAGCATTGCTTTTATCAGTGCTGGCACGCTATCTTCTGCTTCTTCTCCGATTACACCAAGTAATTGAGCCGATTCGGCTCTAACTGATGCTTCTTCATGGCTTAAATTAGCAATATATTCAGGAACAATACTTCTGGCATCTGAAGGGAATTTACCTAAAGCTTCAGCAGCTTTCAAACGAACTTTTTTGTTGTTATCTTCCAATAATATTTTCAAAGTGGGAACAGCAGCTTTTGCTTTTACTCCCATACCACCCATAGCATTAAGAGCATTAACGCGAACTTCTTCGTTTTCGTCTCTTAATGCCTCAATTATGGTAGAAGAAACAACTTTATTTTCGCTACCAATTCTACCCAAAGCATAAATTGCATTAGCACGAAGATTTATATTTTTGTGGTGCGATGCTTTTATCAGGTATGGAATTGCAGGAGTTGCTCGCGAGCCTATTCCGCCTAAAATCTCTGCAATCTGGCTTCTTACCGAGACTTGCTCTGTTTGTAATGCTCCAATTAAACTAGGAACAGCTTTTACTCCGATGTGATGTAAAGCATATGCAGCGCTATAACGAACTGACTCATCTTCATCTTTCAAAGCTTTTATTAAGGCTTTAACTCCCAAATCAGTTTTCTTGATATTCGCTAGTGCAAAAGCTGCACGTTGACGAACTAATGATGATTCATCTTCCAATGCTTTAATCAAGCTTGGTGTCGCAAAAGCCCTTTTTGAATGACTTATGTAACTTAAAGTAAATGCAGCGATATAACGAACTGATACTTGTTTATCCTGCAATGCTTTAATGAAAATGTGTACTCTTGAACTATTGCGAACTAGTTTACTGAAAGCTGGAATATCTGTTGCAGCGATACTATTCATTGCAGAAGCAGCACCGTTACGAACTAATTCGTCTCTATCTTGTAAAGCCTGTATCAAAGCTGGAATAGCAATTTTAGGTTTACCTATATTCCCTAGAGCCAAAGCTGCACGACGACGAACTAATGGTGAGTCATTTTGTAATGCTTGAATCAGAATTGGTGCAGCTAAACCAGCTTGCTTTCCACCAATATAACTTAAGGCAAGTGCAGCGCTGTAACGAACTAAAGGCTCTTTATCCTTTAATGTTTGCTGAAGAGATGGTAAAGATACTTTTGTATTCTTCTTTATCCTAGCTATTGCGATCGCAGCTAGAGAGCGCACCCACATATCTTTGCTTTGTAACGCTTCTATCAAAGCTGGTATTGCTGGCGAGCCTATTTTTTGTAGCGATTCTATTGCTTTGTGTCGTTCATCCTCATCTATACTCTTAAATTTATAAATATAAAGATTAATTGTCACATCCTTAGGTTTTTGTGCCCAACTAATAGGAGTGGAAAATAATAGTAAGAAATAACACGATAAAATAGCCGTAAAATGAGAAGCAAGTGCAGTCAAACGAATCAACGAAATTCTCGTTTTTGTCTTATGTGGCACAAGAAGTCCTCTGCTGACAACTTTGGTCATCTACGATTATTGTACGCAAATAACAACGGCTATTCAGTACTATTTTTAACTAAATCTTTAGTTTTATACTTAAGAATTTACATTTTTAATAATCTATGCTAAATGGTCTATACTTTAGGATTTTGAGGATTGAAAATATGTATATTGGAATAGGGAATATAGCGTTTTTTTAATCAAGTAGGAATTCTGTAGTTATTTTTATTTTTGATTCAATATTAGTTCACCTTCTTGTTTGTAAAAATTACTTATTAATTAATTTTATGAGAGATTAAAATACTCTGGGTTTTAAATACTCAAAAGAGGTATTTATAGTGGGAGCCGAACAATTCCCTATTTATATAATTTAGCGAGTTGTTCGACTGATAATACTTTATACAATTTATAGTAATTGTTGATTGAGCATAGTACAAAGTATAAGTTGTTTCAAATTGAACGAGAGAATTTATTTTGTTGTATAGTTTTACGAGAATCAAAGATGACTGCAATATTTCTGACTAATAATCTACCTATTTCTGTGATGTTGATTTGATTTTTTGATAATTTAATAAGTTCATCTGTTTCTAACAATTTTAATGCTTCTAATTCTTGGGAGAAATACTCATGAAAATTAATTTTATATTTTGATTCAATGTCTGAAAAATGCAAAGTTCTGCCAGACATGATACACATAATTATATCTCTTCTGAGAATATCATCCCAACTTAATTTGAATCCTTTAGCAATTGGTAAAACTTCCGTTTCAACCGCTTGATAATAATCTTTGAGTTTTTTATGGTTTTGAGCGTAAGCATCTCTGAGCAAACTTACCGATGTCGAACCAAAACCAAATAATTCCGTTTCCGCGTGAGTTGTATAACCTTGAAAAGTGCGTCCCAAACTACCATTATTTTGAGCGATCGCCAATTCATCGGAGGCTTTAGCAAAGTGATCCATGCCGATAAATTGATACTGATTGGCGGTAAGTTCCTCGATTGTCAGACGGAAAATTTCTAATTTTTCTTGAGGCTGAGGAAATTCATTTACTGGCAACTTTTTCTGTAATGGTTTCAGCCAAGGTACATAAGCAAAGTTAAACACAGCAATTCTATCGGGATCTAATTTGATTGTCTTTTTTACCGTCTTCCAAAAGCCGTGCAAGGTTTGATAAGGTAAACCATAAATTAAGTCTACATTTACACTTTTAAATCCAGCTTCTCGAATCCAATCCATCACATTAAACAGCGTTTCTTCCGGTTGAATGCGATTTACCGCTACTTGTACGCGATCGTTAAAATCTTGAATACCGAAACTTATACGATTAAACCCAATTTCTCGCAGAAACAAAATGTAGTCCCTATCAACAGATGTAGGATTAATTTCAATGGAAACTTCTGAAGAGGCATCGAGATTGAAGTATTGATTGATGTTTCCCCAAAGTTGTTTTATTTGGTGTATGCTCAAATAATTAGGAGTTCCTCCTCCCCAATGCATTTGCACCACTTTTCTATTAAAATCTATCAACTTGGCTGTTTGCTGGATTTCTCTAATCACATGCTCTACATAAGGAATAGCAATCTCTTTTTTCTGAGAAATTACAGTATTACAACCACAGTAGTAGCAAGCATTTTCACAAAAAGGTATATGGAAATACAACGATAGGGGAGTTTTTCTCTGATTTGAGGCAGAAATAGCTTCTTTAAAATCCTTTGCGGTAAAGTCTTCGCTTAACTCTGTAGCGGGTGGATAACTAGTATATCTCGGTGTAGCGGTATTATACTTTTTAATGATATCTAAGTCAAATTTAACGCCAGGAAATTGAAATACCATTGAATTATTAGTAGATAGTTGTTAGTTGTTATTTGTTAGTTATTGAGGATAGGAAGTGGTGGAGTAAGAGGTAAGAAGTAAGAAGTAATAAGTAAGAGGTAAAAACTCATTTTTTCTCCCTACCTCCCCCTCTCCCCCTTCTTTGCTTAATTTGCTGTAGTGGTTTCGATACTATCGGTATTCTGAGAATTAATCAGCTTGTGAAACATTACTTCACCGATAGATTTGATTAAAGTTTCTTCTAATTCCTTAGCTATCTGCATATTGAATTGGAATGAATGGTTGGCTTCAGCAACAATTTTATCGGCTGTTGTATCGTCAACTGGAACTGTATCGAGTGCTTGACGATACTTGTTTTTAAATGATGTTTTGTCGGGAATTTGCTCGAAGTTATAAAAACATGTGCCTTGATAACCTTCTAAATTCAAAGTTGATTGGACTACTTTTTGCAACATTTGCCCCCCAGATAAATCACCCATGTAGCGAGTGTAGGCATGGGCTATTAATAATTCTGGTTCTTTCGCTGACACTTCACGAATTCGAGAAATGTAATTTTGAGCTGCGGCTAATGGTTTAATTTGATTTTGCCAATCACTGCCGTAGTAAAATTCTAAATCCTTTTCTAAATTGGGTTTACGATTAAGTTCTCGAAAGTAAAGCACTCTAATACAAGGATGGTTTTTATGACTTTCAAGTGCTGCTTCCAATTCACTGTAAACAAAATATAAGTTGCTTAAAAATTTCGCAAAGCAGTTTCTATCGACAACTCCTTTGACGAAACATTTCATAAAACCGATATTTTCCGTCGCAGCATGAGATTGCTGGGTTCCGGAACGAAGTTTTATAGCTAGATTGTTACTCATCTTTAATCCTGCATTATTGATGAAATGCTATATTCAACAGGATTTACGCAGTTTTATTTACACAAGTCTGACAGTTCGCTACCTTTCAACGATGCTTTTCTTGATGTCCCCTAGTAAAGCGATTAAAGGTAGCACCTTAATGTTGAAATGAGTATCGATCGCGAACCATGATTACAAAATTACCATGATTTCTACCATAACTGCTTGAAATTTATTTTTTGTATCGCTATATAGCTCTCAACATTTCTTTATATTTATTTCCAATGGTTAAGCCCGTAATATTGGCTGGTAAAATTTACTGGGCTATGGGAGGAGAGTTAAGCTACGTGCCT
>JBCCSG010000463.1:0-4963 GCA_039200565.1 Cyanobacteria bacterium P01_D01_bin.50
CACCCCATCCCCCCACCCCCCCACCTCCCCATCTCTCCATCCCCCCTCTCCCCCTCTCCCCATTTCGGACTCCGGAGTCAATTATGGTAAAAAGTCTTAAAATTAAGTTACATTTAATTAAGAATAATAATAATCTGGTGGCAAATGTCGTATTGAGCCTTCAAGCAAATGCGACAAATGAAAATTAAACAAATAGGGATTTATATACATCCGTTTCACATAAATTATGTTAACGGGGTGATGCATCCCATTGGTATCTAGAGGCAAATTAAAATGAAATTCTCCTGGAGAGTCCTAGTTCTTTGGACCTTACCGGCTTTGGTAATAGGCTTTTTCTTTTGGCAAGGGGCTTTTGCTAATGCTCCTGCTGATATGAGTAAAAATACGGCTAGTACCAGAATGACCTACGGTCGTTTTCTGGAATACTTAGATTCTGGTCGCGTGACTATGGTGGACTTGTATGAAGGTGGTAGAACAGCTATTGTGGAAGCTGTCGATCCAGACCTTGATAACCGGGTTCAGCGCGTGCGGGTGGATTTACCCGTTAATGCTCCAGAATTGATTAGCAAGCTCAAAGAAGAAAATGTCAGTTTTGATGCCCATCCTGCAAGAAATGATGGAGCTATTTGGGGACTTTTAGGCAATCTGGTTTTTCCAATCTTATTGATTAGCGGACTGTTCCTTTTGTTCCGTCGTTCCAGCAATCTTCCTGGGGGCCCCGGACAAGCCATGAATTTTGGTAAGTCTCGGGCACGTTTCCAAATGGAAGCGAAAACTGGAGTCATGTTTGACGATGTCGCAGGGATTGAAGAAGCGAAGGAAGAACTCGGTGAAGTTGTTACTTTCCTTAAACAGCCAGAGAAGTTTACTGCTGTTGGCGCGCGCATTCCCAAAGGTGTATTGTTAGTAGGACCTCCTGGAACTGGTAAAACTTTACTAGCAAAAGCTATTGCTGGAGAAGCTGGGGTACCGTTCTTTAGTATTTCTGGTTCCGAGTTCGTGGAAATGTTTGTGGGTGTGGGTGCTTCCCGCGTTCGCGATTTGTTCAAAAAAGCTAAAGATAACGCTCCTTGTATCATCTTTATCGATGAAATTGATGCTGTAGGAAGACAGCGGGGTGCCGGTATCGGCGGTGGTAACGATGAACGCGAACAAACCCTCAACCAGTTACTTACTGAGATGGATGGTTTTGAAGGTAACACCGGTATCATTATTATTGCTGCTACCAACCGTCCCGATGTACTAGACGCAGCACTATTGCGTCCCGGACGCTTTGACAGACAGGTGATTGTTGATGCACCCGATATCAAAGGACGTTTGGAAATTTTGGAAGTCCACGCACGCAACAAGAAATTAGATAAAGACGTATCTCTCGAAGCTATAGCTCGTCGTACTCCCGGTTTCACCGGTGCAGATTTGGCGAATTTGCTCAACGAAGCGGCAATTCTCACTGCCAGACGACGTAAAGAAGGTATTACTCTTACAGAAATTGATGATGCTGTAGATCGGGTAGTTGCTGGTATGGAAGGCACTCCTTTGGTAGACAGCAAGAGTAAACGTTTGATTGCTTACCATGAAGTCGGACATGCTTTGGTGGGAACTTTAATTAAAGACCACGATCCAGTACAAAAAGTTACCTTGATTCCTCGGGGACAGGCACAGGGTTTGACTTGGTTTACTCCCAGTGAAGATCAGGGATTAATTAGCCGTTCTCAGTTGAAAGCAAGAATTGCTGGTGCTTTAGGTGGACGTGCTGCCGAAGAAGTCATTTTTGGTAAAGATGAAGTTACTACTGGTGCTGGAAATGACCTGCAACAGGTAACTGGCATGGCGCGACAAATGGTAACCCGATTTGGCATGTCCGATTTAGGACCTGTATCATTAGAAAGTCAACAAGGAGAAGTATTCCTTGGACGTGACTGGATGTCACGCTCGGAATATTCCGAATCGATCGCCGCTCGTATTGATTCTCAAGTTCGCACGATCGTCGAAGAGCGTTATCAAGCAACTTTACAAATGATGCGCGATCATCGCAGCTTGATGGATAGATTAGTTGATTTGCTGATTGAGAGAGAAACTATTGATGGTGAAGAGTTCCGTCAAATTGTGGCTGAGTATGCTGAAGTACCAGACAAACCACAATATGTTCCATCTTTGTAATATTTGATGATTTAATTTTCTTCAATTTGAGAAGTTTTTGAAATTATAAGAATTGAGAGGATGCGATCGTATCGCGTCCTTTTTTTTGTGTTAAGCGAGTAGGGAATTTGAAGTTTAAATTCTAGATAAGCTAAAGAAATCCCTACGTCTTTGAATTTTTAATTTGAATGTTAAAAAAATGATAAAGATGGGAACAATATTTATAGTTTAATTAAAACTTTATTTTTACAGGTTGCTGCTTAATTCAATGATTCATGCCACTATCCAAATCCATTCGCTATCTACCTTTTAAATTTGACCGTACGCTGTTAATTGCGATGGTGTTGCTGCCAATCATTCATTACTGCTTGTGTCTAGTTGCTACCTCTATGGCTTTAGAGGAAGCTATGACACCAATTTGGCCCACCTGGAGTGTTTATGTCGCAGCAGTTTTACTATTTGGCTATCGGATTTTTCCAGCAATTTGGTTGAGCGAACTGATAGTTAACTTTACCATGTGGCGAACTGTCTATCCTCAAAATACTGTAGCAGTTCTGTTGATATTTCTTATATCCAATTCTTTTGACCCCTTAATTGTAACTTTCTTATATAGACTTTGGATTCCTGAAGGTAACTTTTTCTTAAGGGTAAAGAATATTTTTAAATATGCGCTGATTATCCTGCCAAGTCCAATCATAAATACCACAATTGGAGTTGCCATTACTTGCTGGGGAGGGGCTGCATCTTGGTCAGCTTATTGGGGTTACTGGAAACAGTGGTATTTTATGACAGTAACAACTATCCTCACATTAACTCCGATTATTCTAGCTTGGGTTCCGCAAACCAAACATTTATCCCGGTTTAAGAAGAAGCAATTACCTGAGTTAGGATTAACTTTTTTAGTCTTAGCTTTAATTGGTCAGATTATTTTTGTAACTAAATCTCCCTTGGAATACCTATTGCTCTTACCTTTACTTTGGACAGCTTTTCGCATGGGAGCAAGGGTAGCAACTGGACTATTATTACTAGTGGAAATTACGGTGTTGACTGCAGCAAAATTTCAAATAGGAACCTTTGCACAAAATGTTTCTGTATATGAGTCAGTAACTTTAGTAGAGTCATTTGTAGGGGTCGCTGCACTGATTACTTTTGCTACTTTGGCAATGGTGAATGAAAATAAACGAGCTGAATTAAGGCTTTTAAGAGTAAATGATGAGTTAGAACAACGAGTAGAAGAGCGTACAGTAGAACTAAATAAAGCGAAAGTTTTGGCAGAAGGGGCAAACCAAGCTAAGAGCGAATTTTTGGCGAATATGAGTCACGAATTACGTACGCCGTTGAATGGTATTTTGGGATACGCACAAGTTTTACAACGCTCCCGGAGTTTGAGTGATAACAATCAAAAAAGCGTGAGTATTATTCATCAGTGTGGGGAGCATTTACTGATGTTAATTAATGACGTGTTGGATTTAGCAAAAATTGAAGCTCGCAAAATGGAGATTCATGCCAAGGATGCTCATTTACCTTCATTTTTGCAAAGCGTAGTCGAAATTTCTCGGATTCGTGCCGAACAAAAGGATGTTGATTTTATTTATACGGCTGATGCGGATTTACCTACAGGGGTGCAAATAGATGAAAAGCGATTAAGACAAGTTTTAATTAATTTATTAGGTAATGCGATTAAATTTACCGATAATGGTGCGGTGACTTTTAGCGTTAGCGCTACGGTAAACAAAAATTTTGCTGATGTTCCCATTTGGAAATTCCGTTTTGAAATTAAAGATACGGGTGTGGGAATGTCACCAGAGCAATTAAAAGGAATCTTTTTACCTTTTGAGCAAGTAGGTAAAGTCGAAAAGCAAACCGAAGGTACGGGGTTGGGTTTAACTATCAGTCAAACCATCGTCAACATGATGGGTGGGGAAATTCAAGTTGAAAGTACTTTATTGATAGGTAGTCGATTTTGGTTTGAGATTGAAATACCCGAAGCTCAAGAATGGATTATTACTTCAAGAGCGACTGAAGTCGGTACGGTGATGGGTTATAAAGGCTCACGCCGTAAAATTTTGTTTGTAGACGACAGATGGGAAAATCGTTCTGTAATAACTAATTTACTTGAACCGATTGGATTTGAAATTATTGAAGCTACAAATGGTGAAGAAGGTTTAGAAAAAGCTTATAGTCTTAACCCCGATGCCATAATTACTGACTTATCAATGCCGGTAATGAACGGTTTTGAAATGGTCAAACAGATGCGATGTTCTCCCGAGTTTAAAGATTCAATTATTATCGCATCTTCTGCCAGTGTATTTGAATTTCACCGTCAAGAAGCAAGAGCTGCTGGTTGCGATGATTTTCTTCCCAAACCAGTACAAGCTGAAGAATTATTGCATCAACTACAGCAATATTTAAAATTGGAGTGGGTTTATGAAGAAACAGCAGTAGATGAAAAGCAATCTGAAATAGTTGACAATTCAGATAGTAATGCTTTTACCGTTCCGAATTCAGAACAACTCCAAGCTATTTATAAAGCTGTGCAACGTTGTAGAGTCAGCGAAATCGAAGCCGAAGCCAAAAAAATCAAAGAAATCGATTCTAAATACAGCGCTTTCACTGAAAAAATTCTTACCCTTGTAGATGAATTTGATATCGATGCTATTGCCGCTTTAATTGAATCTTATATTTAATTAAATGGTAATTGGTAATTGGTAATTGGTAATTGGTAATTGGTAATTGGTAATTGGTAATTGGTAATTGGTAATTGGTAATTGGTAATTGGTAATTGGTAATTGGTAATTGGTAATTGGTAATTGGTAATTGGTAA
>JBCCSG010000464.1:0-4960 GCA_039200565.1 Cyanobacteria bacterium P01_D01_bin.50
GCAAGTTCTCGATTCAACCTGCCACTACGCACAAATTCCGCATAAGTATCGGCTTCAACTGCTAGCAATTCGTCTCGCAATTGTTCCATTGCAAATTTCCTTAAGTTGGGATACTCATCCTGCAATACATCAATTTTTTCTTCTATGTTGTTTAGTTTTCCTTTAATTAATGATTCTTGTAAGCGACAAAATTCCGAATCAACCCTAGGGCGTTCGTCGTCTACTTCATCTAAGTATTTAAGAGCTCGTCGCAGTGCATTTTCATGCGCTACTAACTGCATATATTCTTGACGCAAAGATTGATCGCCGAGAAGATTCAGTTTTTGTAGTAAAGGTTTAGTAGTCAATCCTTGCACTAACAAAGTAAATAATACTACTCCAAAAACCGTAGATATAATGTCTTCTCTTTGGTCTCCTAATATAGTTGGAACGCTTAATGCTAGAGCGATAGAGACAGATCCTCGTAGACCTCCCCACCAAAGTATCGTTTGTTGTGGTATACCGATATCGGATTTAGCTACGATATTGCTGAACAAACCTAAAACGTAGACAGAGATGAATCTAGATACAACCATCCCCGCAATGGTTACGCCGATAATTAATAAATTGTCTGCTAAATTAGCAAATTGTATTTGATCGCCAATCAATAGAAAAACGATTGAATTAACAAAGAAAGCCACAAATTCCCAAAACTCGCTGACAATTACCCTAGTGCGGGCATTCATGCCAATTCGGGAACCATAGTTACCTAAAATTAAGCCAGTGGTGACAACAGCAATTACACCGGAGCCGCCAAATTCTTCGGCAATGATATAAGTTCCATAAGCCGACACTAATGTCAAAGATTGTTCTACTAATGGTAAATCGAATTTTTGAGTTAGGTAAGAAATACCAAAGCCAATTAAACCACCAACTGCAAGCCCGATACCAACAACGCTGATTAATTGTAAAACTACTTCTTGTATTCCGAGTTTAGCGGTTCCCAAAGGCAGCGCTACGAGGAAACTAAAGGCAACAACTGCCATACCGTCATTGAATAAACTTTCACCTTCCATTAAAGTGGTGAGGCGTTTGTCTACTCCTAATTCTCGAAACAAAGCAGTTACGGAAACTGGATCGGTAGCAGAAAGACTTGCACCAACTAGTAAAGCAGTGGTTAAAGATATTCCAGCAATTTGATTTAAACCAAACGCTACGCCGATGATGGAAATTACAACTCCGATGACAGCGTAAAGAGTAATCGGAAAGAAATCTCGTCTTAAATTTGACCACTTTAAATTCCATGCTGCTTCAAATAATAAAGGAGGCAGGAAAATCGCGAGAATTAATTCGGGGGAAAGGTTTACTAATCGTACATCAACGAAAGCTAAACCTAAACCAGCGATTACTAATAATAAAGTGTAAGGTATTTGACGAAACCAGCTAAAAATTTGCGGTAAAGTCGCCACGCTTAGAGATACAGACAGTACTAAGAGAAATTGTTTGAGATTTTGTTCGATACCGGCAGCTTCACCCACCGCAGCTTCAATTGTCATAGCTCCTCATTGTAGATTTTTTATTTGTTGCATGCCGATGTTGAACTTTCGTTAAGCATCGGTTTATGTTTGGCTCCAGCTTGAATTATAAGAATCGAGGGCAAACATTTGAGGTTGCAACAATTTATTTTATGCGTACTCAGCCAAAATATATCCATCCAAAAATTACACAATTGTTATCTATTGTGTTTAAAAAAAGAGTCCACCCTTATGAATCAAAGGACTTACAAGACAGTTTAATGCGAGAATCAAAGGTTGATTCTAGCTATTTGATTTTAATTATTGCTTCCTGCGCAATTGCGACTTTTGGTTTACTGACTAATAGCGCCGCAGCAATTATCGGAGCGATGATAATTGCACCTTTGATGTTACCCATACGCGGCTTGGCATTTAGTGCTTTAGAAGGAAATGTAAGTTTATTCCGCACCGCTTCCCATGCTGTGGGTTTAGGAAGTGCGATTGCTGTGAGTTTGGCTTGGATAATTGGCTTATTGTCGGGTATTTCTAGCTATGGAAGTGAAATATTAGCTCGTTCTCAACCCACTTTAATGGATTTAGCAATTGCCATAGTCGCTGGAAGTATCAGCGGCTACGCTAAAGTACAGCCAAAAGTTGAAAATAGTTTAGCAGGTACGGCAATATCTGTAGCTTTAATGCCGCCCATATGCGTAATTGGACTAGGTTTAGCACAGGCAGATTGGAGTCTTAGTTTAGGAGCTACTTTACTTTATTTAACCAACTTATTCGGAATTACTCTCTCATGTATGGTCAGTTTTTTTCTTAAAGGTTATACACCTATCCACAAAGCACGGCAAGCTTTAGGTTGGGTATTAGCACTTACAGGTATTTTGGTAGTTCCCCTGACTTTAAGTTTTATATCGCTAGTTAGGCAAACTCGTTTACAAGCCAATATTAGAAGAGCATTTCTGAGTAAAACTCTAACTTTTAAAGAAGTGAAGTTAGATAAAACTGAAACAAATTGGTTAACTAATCCTCCTGAAATTCGTTTAACAGTGCGCAGCAGAAAACCTTTGACACGAAAGCAGGTAGGACTTTTAGAGGACTTTATTAATAAACAGATGGAAGGGAAATATACACTGGTTATTGAAATTCCCAAGGTAGTAGAAGTCAGGAGATAGGGAGATAAGGGAACAAGAAGATATTAATTTGGTCATTTTTTTAAGGAGATAAAGCATACAAAAATTTTCTCAATCGTTCATTGAAACTAAGCTGTTATGCATTAAGAATGCACAATACTCTTGGCAAGAGGCAAAAGGCAAAAGGGATAAGATTTTTAGCTTTTAAATAATATTTATAAATATACAACTTAAATACGTAGCAGCTTAGTAGTTCACCAATCCACAACTGAAGGGGTAGAAAAATTTCTCGTTATTAGACAATATCTTGCATCTTCTGAATAATTTTTTGATGCAAGATATGAAAATGGAAACTCTGTATCAAATCGAAACTACTGGCTTACCGATCGCAAATTTTAATGGAGAGAGCAAACAGACTACATAAGCTGCACAGCCGGTTAATAAAGTCTTACGGGGTTCTTCTAAAACAATCCGCCAGTGATTGCTCAGAGCTTGATTGAATAACTTCACAGCAGTGAATCCATCACCAATAGTTACCAAACGACTAACTGTATAACGCAAATGGTAAGCTCTGGCTACTTGTTCGCAGTGGAGCATGATATCTGGAGCATAGGAACGAGTCTTTTCTACTACCTTTTCTAAAGCTTCTAACTGTTTGAGAGCATTAGCAGAAAATCCCCCTGAATTTACTCTGTACAAAGTCAAGGCTTCAGGTATACCTTCATGTCTCCAACGAGTCTGAATTGATGTTCGTAACCAGCATTCAATATCTGTAGCATCTGCTTTCGTGTGACGCAAACGCTCATCAAAATAGTAGTCTTCTACAGTACCGTGTAGATTATCTTGATACTTGATATCTTCAAAAACTTCCCGTCTAATTACCGCAGTTGAACCATTACCAACAGGATTGCGACAAAGCACATAGGATGGTGTAATGTCATAAAGCTTGCGAGGCTTTTGATAAAGTCCTGTATAATCCCCTTTTTCGTTAATAACTGCAGAATAACAAAAGCTGATTCCAACAGTGGGTGAGTTGTTCAGATGCTCAACGTGTTTTTCTAGCTTTTCTGGCAACCAGATATCATCTGCATCTAAGAAAGCCAGATAGTCTCCTTGAGCATTGCGAATACCCGTATTTCTTGCTCCTGGAAGTCCCCTATTTAATTGATGGATAATTTTAATTCTTGAGTCTTTGAACAGTTTACAAATTTCTATACTATTATCAGGAGAGCCATCATCAATGATAAGAATCTCGAAATTTTCATAAGTTTGTGACAGCACAGATTGAATTGTGGCTGCGACGTACTTTTCGGCATTGTATACAGGAATAATTACAGATATTTTGTTCATAATTAAGTAATTTGATTTAGGAAAACTATCAGTTTAATTGAGAATAGTTACATTTGACAGATTAACCCGATACCTATTGGAATATTAGAATTGATTTAGCTTCAGGACAAATTTTTATCGTAGAATTCTCCGCTTTTAAGTAAAGCCTTTTACCTTTAAGATAAAGCATCAACCAGAGCCTCTACTCGAATCAGCCCCCAAGGCGTATCGCTACACCTACAAAGCCAACCTAATAGTGGCTAAATTCGGCGCATCTTTATAAAGAAATGGTATAAGCCATTACAGTAGTCAAAGTTGTTTTTAATGCTTCTATAAATATGATGCGCCTGAAAATCCTCTATTCTCTTCTCGAATATGCATGATGTTGAGAAGGTTCCCGCATATCAGCATCTATAGCAGTTTTTATTTTAGTTGAGTGCAATACACGAGGGAACCTCAGCCCGCTCTCCCCTTCCCCTCTCCGCTATTTTGGAGAGGGGAAGGGGAGCCAAGAAAAGCGGCACGGAACACGCACGCCCAGTAGCAAGTGGCGTGGTGAGGTAAAATTTGTATTCTATACAACCCGAATCCGCTATATAAGCAGGTTGGCATTGAAAATAGTAATGCCGGATAAGGCAAGCCGGCAAGCCGGCTGTCTTGCAATCGGAATAAGGCTTTGAGGGTAATTAACCCAAGCTGTAATGTAGCTTGATTTATTTGTGCCGACTTACTTAAGCAATACTTTTTTCTTAGATTCAGCAACGCCGCTAAATTTGCAGCAATAAGCTGCCACTTTCGAGTAGTATATTTAGAAATATTATTTAAAAGCTAAAAATCTTATCCCTTTTGCCTTCTACATGACCAAAAAAAATCGGATACAAGCCCCCGGATTTATCCGTGGAATAAAAAAAATGTTTCCTTATTTTCAAGCCCCTCGATTCATCGATGGGGTAATAATTCTAAATTCTTCATGTCTTATTCTAAATTCGCAATGACAGC
>JBCCSG010000465.1:0-4957 GCA_039200565.1 Cyanobacteria bacterium P01_D01_bin.50
CTCGTGCATATCACGCACGCCGTCGCGCCCTACATAATCAACGTTAACATCGAGTACGTGTGCGCCTTCCTTGACTTGCGATCGCGCGAGTGAAACCAATCCGTCCCAGTCTTCATCATTCAACATGGTACGGCATTTCTTGGAACCGCTGGCGTTAAGTCTTTCGCCGATAATCAAGAAGGAATTATCTTGATCGTAGGGTTGTGTACCGTAAATTGAAGCAGCAGCTGGTTCCGTTTTTGGTTCCCTAACCTTTGGTGTTAAATCCTTAGCAATTTCTGCTAAAGCTTGAATATGTTCAGGGCGTGTCCCACAGCAACCCCCAATCGCTTGGACACCTAAGTCTTCGATAAAATGCATTAAGTGCATCTTTAATTCCATTGGCGTTAGTCTATAATGCGCTTGTCCGCCAACGTTTTCTGGTAAACCCGCGTTGGGAATACAAGAAATAATAAATGGTGAATTTTCCGATAAGTATTTGATGTGTGGTTTCATCAAATCGGGTCCGGTAGCGCAGTTTAGTCCTAAAATATCGATATTGTAGGGTTCTAAAATTGTCACTACGGCGCTAATTTCCGTACCTACGAGCATGGTACCCATAGTTTCCATAGTCACGGAAACCATTATCGGACGACGCTCGCCTTTTTTAGCAAAAACCTCTTCAATCGCATTTAGTGCTGATTTAATTTGCAACACATCCTGACAGGTTTCTACCAAAAACAAATCGACTCCACCATCAAATAATGCTTCTACTTGTTCTACATAAGCATTTTTCAAGGTGTCGAAGTCAATATGTCCCAAGGTTGGTAACTTTGTACCAGGTCCCATAGAACCAGCTACAAACCTGGGTTTTTCGGGTGTAGAAAATTCTGCCGCGACTTTTTTCGCTAATTCCGCAGCAGTTTTATTCAGGTAATAAGTTTGGTCCTCTAAGTCATATTCGGCAAGTACAATTGAGGTACCACCAAAAGTATCGGTTTCAATTACATCGGCACCAGCAGCCAAGAAACCACGGTGTACTACTGCCACAGCTTCCGGTTTGGTGTGAACGAGATATTCGTTACAACCTTCGTATTCTGCACCACCAAAGTCTTCAGCAGTCAGATTTTGAACTTGTAAATTGGTTCCCATCGCACCATCAAACACTAATACGGGGCGCTTGGGGCTTTGAAGATGTTCCAAGAATGGATGAGCCATAAAATTCAAGAAAAATTTAGGTTAGCCTTTACTTATTATTTCCTGAATTTCTTAACTTTTGGAACTACCAAATCAAATTTATAATGGAAAAAAACTTTTTGAATCGTGACCAAGGCTTTATCCGTTCGAGTACTGAGGAAGTTAGAGGTAATTTAGTTGAAGCCTTAAAAACAATTATTTTGGGAAAGCGTATCGTTTTACAACAAGCAGGAGAAGACGTTGCAGCAATAATTCCCGTTAAAGAATTTGAACGCTTGGAATATTTGGAACACGAACTAGTTCCTCCTATATGGGAACCTTATGAAGAAGAATATTACCAAGATGATGGGGGAATACACTGTGTTTTACTCGACGAAGTGGAAGCAGAATTTGACGATATTATTACTGAAGTTCAAGTATATAATGAATTGTTTGGTTTACTTCCACCACAAAATTTATCGGGGAAAGAGTTTGACGTTTTTGCACCCGTGGCGATTATGATGAATATCAATAAATTTTGGGTGCCGGAATATTGGATTTATGAGAAAGATCGCCTGAAGACTTGTCGCTGAAGGACAAGGGCAGAAGTATTGCGGATTAAATAGATTAGGCTGATTTCACCGAAGTTTGATTATTAATCAGTAAGAAGTAACAACCAACAACCAACAAATAACACTGGTAATTAATTTAACTTTGTAAAATTTTGCTGTGTAATTTCATCTGCAGGAAATAAGGTTTCAATGCGTAATTCCTGTAACATTATGTCGTGGGGTGTACCGAGAGTTGCGATCGCTGAAAAAAAGTTTAAGCTCAATCCGTCTTTGAGAAGCTCTAGGGTTAATAATGGTAACTGCCAGGTGTGAGAATTGGAAAGTTTCCACAACTGCGGAACATCTGGATATGTCATTAATTCCTCATAAAGTTGCTTGGGTTGTTCGTTGTTACCGTTTGCGAGTGCTTCCCGATATGCTCTTTTAATCAAATTACCGCCGATTTCTTTCCAGTTGACGACAAATGGTTTTAATCCTTGGGGATGTAACATCAATCGCATCAAGTTTATTTTCCCATCGATATAGAAAAGGTTTTGTAAGTCTTGTGAATTAATCAACCAGTTAATTAACTGTTGCGAAGGAGAATTACTTTGAATCAAATTCCAATACCTATCCATCACCAAAACTGGTGAATGTGTTTGAGAGAGCATGATAAGATCCAAAACTTTGCGGATAGGTTCAAATTCTGGTGAAGATAAATCGCTTTCGGAATAAATCGGCGCGAATCCCACAGTTGTGAGCATGATATTTTGTTCGCGCAAAGGAATATCTAAGACGGTAGCGAGTTGTAAAATCATCTCTTGACTGGGATTTGCTCTACCGGATTCTAAAAAACTAATGTGTCTTTGGGAGACTTCGCTGGCTAAAGCTAAATCAAGTTGGCTGAAATTTCTTTGTTTTCGCCAGTGTTTGAGAAGATTACCGAAGGTTATTTCTTGTTTGGAGATAGATTGCATTTTTACAAAAACATCTTTATTACCTCAAAGGTAATTGTTTCTCCGGAATACAGCAATCATAATTAAAACAACAACAATGATTGAATTTGAATCGGAGACGAAAAGTCATGTCTAACACAATTTCTCAAAATCAAGTTTCTGCATCTACTAAATTATTCTCTGCGAAATCACTTTATCTGGTATTGGTAATTATTGGAAGTATTGCACCTTGGATTTTCCTATTAAAATTCATTGCTGAAAATGGTTTCTCTGTTGAGTTGTTAATTCAGCAAGGTTTTTCAAATTATGCTGCTGCTGCTTTTGCAACTGATTTACTTATTAGTGCATTAGTCTTTTTGTGTTTTACATTTTTTGAATTGAAGCGATTGGGTTTATCTCGTAGCAGATTAATCATTTATATTGCTGCAACTTTTGGAATTGGTTTGAGTTGTAGTTTACCTTTATTTTTATATTTCCGGGAAGGAGTTTTGGAAAATAAACAGTAATCTAATAATTATTGAATGGTGCGTTACGGCATCTTCATATTTATAATTTCTACCGTTAAATATTTCTTGCCGTAACACACCCTACATTACAAATAAAAAATTTTAATAGACAATGAATAATCTAATCTTTTATTTGGGTTTTGCAACGATTATCACTCACGAATTGGATGCGATGACGCAATCGGAATGGAAACTTTTGTTTATACTAAGAAGTTTACCAGAAGAAATCGCATCACCGATTTTTGTGATTATTCACGTACCGTTAATTGCTGCGCTTCTTTGGTTAACAAATAATGAATCTCAAGTTTTAAAAAATTGGTCAAAAATTGCACTTAGTACATTTATTGTGATTCATAGTGGACTTCATAAGTTATTGGAACATCATCCTGATTATACTTTCAATTCGTGGCTTTCTTTGGGGCTTATTTATGGTGCTGGTTTGATTGGATTGCTTTATTTGATTTTGGTTTTTATATCTTGGCGAAATGTTTTTCCAAATCTTGTTGAAGCGGATTAGTAAAACGTGTAGTTCCTGATACAAGGAGACGTAGCAGTGCTACGTCTCTACATTAACTTATATTGTTTATTCAAAATGGTTTTGATTTTGCAACATTTTTACTAAAATATGTACTTTTCTCGATAGATTTAAATTTTCTTGATTATTTTGTTGGTATTTCTCTAACTTTTCTGCATTATCAATAGCATTCTGAAGTTTCGGCTTTAAAATTTTGTACCAGTCAGAATTATTTTTCTAATAGCATTCTTTAGATTTCAAAAGTTCTAGTTTTTTTTATTCTGATTGTAATTTTTTGCATACTTCCTTACAATTAGTAAATGGACTGCTAGTGTTACAGAATTCGCGACAATGAAAGCCCACGGTTTTCAATCTTGGGATGAAATTGGAGTAGGCACTTTTAAGTGCCGTCAAATGATATAATCATGGGAGTCAGTACAAGATTTAAAAACCTACCAAGGGACTCTCGGGAAGTATACGCCCTTCTTGCTAATTGACGCAGTTAAGGAGATATCACCCCTCCTTCATGGAGAACGGGGTGAGCCTGGGAACCGGCTCGCGGTTAAAGGAATGGATAATATGGATATCCATGAGCTATGTCATATGAATCCCACTGCTTTTAGCGGTGGGAATGTCAATAACTAAGTAAAAAAAGATATTGACTAAATAAGTAGGTCGGCATGAAAAAACCAAAGTATGTAAAGATAAGTAAATACGGAAAATGTATCTACCGAGGTTATTGAAATATGGGCGCTCGTTTAAGGGTGTTTC
Source organism: Cyanobacteria bacterium P01_D01_bin.50 (assembly GCA_039200565.1). Lineage (GTDB taxonomy): Bacteria > Cyanobacteriota > Cyanobacteriia > Cyanobacteriales > Nostocaceae > Rivularia. The sequence goes on from JBCCSG010000465.1 coordinate 4,454, forward strand.
TGACTTGTGAGCAAGATAAAACCTTGCTCAATTTAAGAAAAGAAGACGTACTGCTGCTGGGGAAATAGATTTAAAGTATTTAGATGAATCTGGAATCTGGCTTCTGTATGTGGAGTTAACCGGCGTTACACATATTTCTATCAATGTGAGCAGAAACGCTTAGAGCTTTCCATTGTGCCGTGGTCGTAGATTAAGCATCATAGGAATCCTAGAACCTTTAATAAGCTATTCATGGCGTTGAAGCTATAGGGGAAAGAGGTAACTACAAGACACATTGTATTAAATTTAACTATAATACTATTTCTTAACCTTTCGTTACATAGTTATAATTTTTCCCGCCGACCTACTTAGGCTTAAGTATAAAATTTGTTACCAGTAAAATTTAAATAGAACAATCTTATGCGAGCTATAGAAGAATTAAAAACCACTAATCACATAAAAATTGATGTACAAGGTGAGACAGATAATCGCAATATCCCAATTCAAAAGGTGGGTATTACTGGA
>JBCCSG010000466.1:0-4933 GCA_039200565.1 Cyanobacteria bacterium P01_D01_bin.50
TAATTCTCTGGGATTAACACGTTCGACAAAAATGCGGATTGGAATAGGCCAAAGGCGGGTTACTGCTTGGTAAATCAATCCCGGTTTGGGTACTAATCCATAAGGTACGTTAGTACTTTTGAATAATGGATGCCAAGAAACGTCTGTCAAGTCAACAATTTTATGCCATATTTCATCCACAGATGCAAAACTAATTTCGCGATAACTTCGCACCAGAGAGACGCAAACTCGACGACGTTTGCGGTTGATAAACTTCGATAACCAACCTTGCATTCTTTTAATCCTCCCGTCTATACACTTAAAGAGTTACTCTGGTACATTCGGTAACTGTAACTAGTTCCCATATCCTCAAGGGGTGGGAGTCATCCCGAATCCTTAGCCCATAAAAAAGATCAAAATTTGGGCTTTCTCTAAATACAAGCGAGCAAATAATATCCTCGGACTACCTGAGGAAACTTCTGCTTTTTGATGTCATATCCGATTACGATACAATTAGCGACTGTAATCAGCCTGAGTTGAGAAAAGATACGTTCATACAGCATGCACCGCAATCCAAGTAAAGCTTGAGTAGCCCGGCAGGGAACCCTAATCTTACTTGATGACTGTAAGCTTTGGGTACTTCCCAAGTCATAAAGTGTCCCACAGTTGATGCCTCTAGAGGCAACAGTGCCTGTCTGTCTAGATTTTGTCCAGAATTTTTATCAAATGGTGGGACCATTTATTTTTTGGGTCTTCCTTATGGTAAGAATGCCTTCTTACAGATACCCCTTGCGATCTACAGGTCTACAGGTTATTTTTACAGAATTTAGTCTTAAGACTGGGGTGTTTGGATAAAAAAGTTGAAAAAAATTAATCAATATACAAGCCTATACCTATTTGAGGGAGAATAAGTATATTCACGTTATCCGTAGATGATGTGATTTTTTTACATTTAATCCCAAAGGTTAGTGTAAAACCCTAAGAAAGGGATTTTGAAGGCGGGTACCCATGGAATTTTTTAAGGAGAAAAAAATTCTCATGAGAGCCCTTGACCGAACAGATTCAAATAATAAAAGCAAAAATCGTCATTTAGGTCTAGAAATTTATGTTGACAAACTCGCCAACCTCCCAAATGTCGTCTTCTTCTCAATCTCTACCGCCATCTGACGCTAAGGCTAGAGTCAGTGAATTTATGAAGCAGTTACAAGATGAAATTGCTCAAGCTTTGGCTGAAATTGATGGCGTAGGACAATTTCAAGAAGATAGTTGGGAACGTCCCGAAGGTGGTGGTGGACGTTCGCGAGTTTTGCGTGAGGGTGCCATCTTTGAACAAGGTGGTGTAAATTTTTCTGAAGTTTGGGGTTCCAATTTACCGCCTTCAATTTTGGCGAACCGTCCTGAGGCTGCAGGACATAAGTTTTATGCAACGGGAACTTCAATGGTGTTACATCCCCGAAATCCTTATGTTCCTACCGTCCACTTGAATTATCGCTATTTTGAAGCTGGTCCAGTTTGGTGGTTTGGTGGTGGTGCGGATATGACTCCCTACTATCCTTTTGCTGAAGATGCAATGCATTTTCATCAAACTTTTAAACAGGCTTGCGATAACCACCATCAAGAATATTATCCGGTGTTCAAACGCTGGTGCGATGAATATTTTTACCTCAAGCATCGTCAAGAAACTCGTGGTGTCGGCGGTTTATTTTTTGATTACCAAGATGGCAATGGTGCTTTGTATCGCGGTCCTCATGTCGATAAAGCTGCGGCCAAATATAGTAATGAAATTGGCGAATTACCTAATCGCAATTGGGAAGAAATATTTGCCTTTGTCCAAGAATGCGGTAAAGCATTTTTACCGGCTTATTTACCAATTGTGAAAAAAAGACATCCGATAGAATATGGCGATCGCCAAAGAAATTTCCAGTTGTATCGCCGGGGTAGGTATGTGGAATTTAATTTGGTTTACGATCGAGGCACAATTTTTGGCCTGCAAACCAACGGACGTACTGAGTCCATTTTGATGTCCTTACCGCCCTTGGTGCGCTGGCAATATGGGTATAAGCCAGAACCTTGTTCTCCAGAAGCAGAATTGTATGAAACCTATCTTAAGCCCCAAGATTGGGTCAATTGGAAGCAGAACCAGACTACTTGAATGTGAGTTAAACTACTAAAGATACTGTTTGTGCAAGGTGACAATTAAGGCTGTAGCTTGTTATTCTCTAGCTACAGTGTTAATAAATTTTGTTACCGATTCAACTAGCTATTTGAAACTATAAATTACTATTATAGTAATCATAGTGTTTAATCGGTTTCACCAGTATGCCTTTCTGATTAGCAGAATCTAATTAGTTAGTTTGAAGAGTGCTAGGGGAAAACTTTGTGATTCATATAGAACAAAAATCTTACACGACTCAAGACGGAAATACCGTTATCGTTTTATCACCTACTGGTCGTTTAGATATAACTACAGCTTGGCAGTTTCGTCTTAAGCTGCAAGAATGTATTTCTAAACTCAGTTCCCATGTGGTTGTAAATTTAGGACAGGTAAATTTTATTGACAGTTCTGGTCTTACTTCTTTAGTGGCTGGAATGCGCGATGCGGACAAAGTAAAGGGTAGTTTCCGTATTTGTAACGTACATCCAGAAGCGAAGCTAGTTTTTGAAGTGACTATGATGGATACCGTATTTGAAATATTTGAAACTGAAGAGGAAGCTTTAGAAGGTGTACCTCGCAGTATGGTTAGCTAAAAGGAGTTATTTGAAATAAATTTAGCACTTAGCAGTTAAAAATCCATCTTTGCGATCGTTTTTTGCTATTTTTAGGTGAATTGGACTTAGCCTTTTAATATCAAAAGGTTGTTAAACCAATAGGCACAGCCTGTGTTCTCTTTATTAACAGATCATGCTTCAGATTCGGTAAAATTAAAATTTGAAAACAGTATTTTTTGATTATTATTGTTTGTTTTCAGAGGATAAAGATTACCGAATCTAAGCTTAACAGCCATTAGCTAATTTTTACTGGATATTCTATAGTAATCGTGGTTTCATCACTGTTAGCGCAGCGTGTTAGTAACATAGTCAAAGGTACAGCGACTGCCTGGTATCGGCTTTGCAATCAATTTGTATTGGTTTTGAGCAAGGCTTTTTATATTAACTCCAAGAACGCATCCTGGTAGTATCTCTAATTTTTCAGGAGTAAGAGCGTTGAGTAACGTATGATTGTGACCTGCTGCACCTCGCCAAGGGTTCCCACAGGGTTTTTTTAGAAGAAAAAAATTTATATGGGAACCCTTGAAGTCGGGCAAATAACTCATAAATGCCAATAAAATATTAAACTATTATTAATATGGATTGATTATATAGGAAAAAGGTTCAAGGTCCCTATCGCCATATCTAAAATATCGTTGTAACCTTTTTATTGCGGTCCTATTGGCGGTTACCGTGAAAAATTTTTTTATCAAACAAAAAAATTTGGTCCGCAGCCCACTCAGCCATTTGCAAAATCATAATTGCTATCTTACGACTGAGGATGTATTTCATTCACAGCAGTAAGCTTGGAAAATATTACTTGGCAAAGTCGCCTACAAGCGCGAGAATAAGTTTACATTACCTTTAAATTTCACCAAAATTTCTCCGTGAATAACGTCCGTACTGTCTCTGAAACAAAGCGAACTTTTTACAGTCTTCACACCCGTCCAATCAATACGATTTACCGTCGGGTGGTGGAAGAGTTAATGGTAGAAATGCACCTGCTTGGTGTAAATGCTGATTTTAAATACGATCCCATTTATGGTTTGGGTGTTGTGACTACTTTTAACCGATTTATGCAGGCTTACAAGCCTCCGGAGGACTTTGAATCGATTTATAATGCTTTGATTAAGTCTGTGGAAGAAGATCCACAAAAATATAAACAAGATGCATCTAGGTTAGAAAATTTAGCTAAAAGCTTATCAGCGAAAGATTTAGTTAGCAATTTTAGTCAACTGCGCTTGGGTAATGATTCTGAGTTACAAGCATTATTAGAAGGTATTGCTAATAATCCAAAGTTTAAATACAGCCGTTTATTTGCGATTGGTTTATATACTTTATTGGAATCGTCAGATTCAGGAATGGTAAAAGACGAAAAACTTCGCAACGAAGCTTTAAAAACTATTGCAGATAGCTTGCAATTATCTGAAGATAAACTGAGCAAGGATTTAGATTTATACCGCTCTAACTTAGATAAAATGGCGCAAGCTGCGGTAGTAATGGCGGATATGATTGCAGCAGAGCGTAAAAGACGCGAACAGCGTTCTGCGAAATCGGATACTACAGCTGCACCTCCTGCAAATAATGATTAGTTTGTTAATGACTTATGAATAAGTTAGGAGATAAATCTAGGTTTATCGTTCCTAACTTTTAGGTGAGCATTGTCGAAATATACTCAATTAAGTAGTAAACCGGCGTTACTAACAACTGATAGTGCTAGTGCTCCGAATACCGCTCCCCAAATTCCGTTAACATGAAATCCTTTTATTAAAAGAGCTGTAATACCAAAACAAATAACGGAGATTATAAAGGCAACTAAACTTGGAGCCAAACCGAATGTCCGAAAATCTAATGCTTCGATAATTGGCTGAACCAAAACGTTAATAATTCCTAGTACAGCACCACTAATCAAGCCTATCTGCTTTGAATCAACTTCAACTCCAATCAATGGAATTCTGCTGATAACTAAAAAGCTAGCGGATGTTACTAGCCAAGTAACCACAACCGTTAGGATACTGTTGAGATCCATTTAAGTAACTCCGATGAGATAAATGACAAGAAGCTAACAAAATTTGGTCTTTAAGCAGAAAAATCGAACACGGGATGATTATAGTGGGATAGATTTTTACTAGATAGGAAAATTCGCAACAATCTAATTAAAAATCAAAAATTACAAGGGCATTTTTACATGGAAATCTAAATATGA
>JBCCSG010000467.1:0-4928 GCA_039200565.1 Cyanobacteria bacterium P01_D01_bin.50
AGACCAACGTTTATTCGGAGAACCAGAAAATACTAAAATATTAGGTCGCCAATTTTTGGGATCTTCAACATTACTAATTTGAAAAACTCCCGTGCGGAGTAATGCCATCCAGATTCCTTGACGTACATCTCCCCATGTAGTGTTTAATTCCCGTTGTTTCAGCCAGAAAAATATTCCTAACACGATCGCAGCCGCGACTATAGTAGCAACTGGATTGATGAGAAACATTACTCCTAAACAACCAATTCCCCCCAATAATGATAAAACCCAATGCACTTTAAAACTAGGTCTAAATGAAGGACTTTTTAGTAATCCTTCGATACTTGCTGAAATATTTAATACTAAGTAAGTGGAGAGAAAAAACATTGTCAGCACTGGCGCAATTAAATTTAGATCGCCAATGCATACTCCTGCGATCGCAACACCAAGAGTTACCCAGGTGCCAACACGTGGCTCATCATTTTCGCCGCTACCTCTACCTAAAATGGACATCCAACGCGGCAGAATTCGATCCCTTGCCAAAGCTTGTAAAACCCGAGGCGCAGCCAGAATACTACCCAATGCACTTGATAAAGTTGCACCCCACACACCTAATAAAATTGCTGGTCCCCATAGAGACATCATTTTCATTGCCAAGGGTACGCCAATTAAGGTTGCAGTATCGGCTCGCATGGCAATTATCAGCGGCAAAATCATGTAGACAAGGTATCCCGTAACAACTGCTGCTAAGGTGCCTCTAGGAATCGCACGACTGGGTTTACATAAATCTCCTGACATACTAACCCCAGACATTATACCGGTAACTGCTGGGAAAAATACCGCAAATACTTCCCAAAATGGTTTGCCATCGCTGGGTATATCCCATGCTTGAGGTGTAACATCTGGCATCGCACCTCCAAAAGCTAAAGACACCAGGGATAGAACAATAGCCCCCATAATGATATATTGCGCCTTTACTGCAACTTGGGCAGAAGTCAAAGCCAAAACTGCCACTAATATAGTCGTAATTAGAGCAACATAAGTTTGATTGAGATTTCCAAAGCTTTGCACTACACTTTCAGCAAAACCGATGGTATAAAGAGCAATAGAAAGCGCTTGAGCAAAGTAAAGCGAAATTCCCACCGCACCCCCGACTTCAATTCCCAGACAGCGGCTAATCATGTAATAAGCACCACCAACCCGCACTACTTTATCCGTTGCGATCGCGCAAACTGACAAAGAAGTTAAGAAGGTAATAGATGTGGCAAGAGTGACAATGATAAGAGAACCCACCAAACCCACATTTCCCACAACCCAGCCAAAACGCAGATACATAATTACGCCTAAAATCGTCAAAATTGAAGGCGTGTAAACTCCACCAAAAGTCCCTAAGCCCTTGGATTTGGTTTTGACTGATTTTGAGTCATCAGAGGTTACTTCAGGTGAATCCTGCTTAAATAAAAACTTCATCGTCGATACAACTCCTGTTACAGCCACCATGCATACTCAGTCGTTTAATTTTAGGCTGAATCAAAAAATATTCAACTATTGGGTGCTACATGAATGTATCGGCATTTTTTATTATTTCATCAGATTTTTGATACAAATCGAAATATAAACAGATGTTGCATTTCCCCTTATTGCAAGTGCTTAGCAACATCTCCACATTCTTTTGAGATACCTCTAATAACTCTAAATAAATACTAGCTTTTCCATTAAGTAGTGTTTTTTTCATCCATAACGAATGGTTTAATACTTTTGGCTTTTGATTTTTGACTTTTGACTTTTGACTCCTCCCCCAAAGGGGCTACTCCTAACTTTTCAATACGGAATGTAAATTCACCACCGCACCAATAACAACAATTGCTGGGGCTTCAAATCCGCTTTTTTCAACTTGTTTGACAATACTTCCCAACTCCCCAATTAATTCTTCTTGGGAAGGAAGAGTGCCCCAACGGATTAAACCAATGGGAGTATCTACATTTAATCCCGCTTGTAATAATTCTTCAACAATATAAGGTAAATTATGAATCCCCATGTAAATTACAATCGTTTCCGAACCAAAGGCGATCGCTGACCAGTTAACTGCGGGACGATACTTACCAACTGATTCGTGTCCGGTGACAAATGTCACTGATGAGCTATAAAGTCTATGGGTTAAAGGAATCCCAGCATAGGCTGTAGCTGCAACCCCCGATGTAATACCCGGTACTATCTCCACAGATACACCAGCTTTGAGTAAATCCTCCATTTCTTCGCCACCGCGTCCAAATACAAAGGGGTCACCTCCTTTGAGGCGTACTATAATGGCGTTATCTTGGGCTTTACTTATCAATAACTCGGTGGTTTGATGTTGTAATAAAGAATGCCTTCCCCGTCGCTTACCAGCGTCAATTTTTTCTGCACGGGGATTAATCATCGTCAGAATCGCCGGACTTACCAAAGCATCATAAATCACTACATCAGCAGTTTCTAACAACGCCTTGCCCTTGAGAGTCATTAAACCTGGGTCTCCGGGTCCTGCGCCTACTAAATATACTTTACCTACAAAATATTGCGTATTTTCCCGGTTCATTTTTGCATCAAGTCCCAAATTAAATCGGTTAATTCCTTATTTACTCCTAAAGGTTCGTATAATTTAAAGCTTACTCTAGGAAAATTCAAATTAAATTCTTGTATCGATTGCGCCATTGCATCAGTAATACCACCAGGGAATAAAAAATAAGGTAAAATTCCGATTTTTTTCTTACCATCAGCTACCAATTGAACAACAATATCTTTTAAACTAGGAGACACAGCCCAATAAGCAGCAACCGCATTCAAAGAAATTGCCATTGCTTCAATATTTGTATTTGCTTCTGTGCGACGGCTACCATGGGCTACAATTATTCTCCCATCTAACGACGAATCGGCGATTCTTTTTGCTAGCAACCTTTGTAAATCCAAGTGGGAACCTAAATATGGTTGCAATTCTATTAAGATATCCTTTCCCAAAGCAAGTTTTGCCAATTCTACTTCGGTGGGAATATCTTCAGTAACGTGAACTCCTTGCAGTAAAAATAAAGGTAATATCTTTAAATGATGACATCCCTTTGCGATCGCTTTTTGACTAAAATTTATAATTTGTTGGTGTAGCGGTTGGGGATGTAATTCCAAATATGCCGTACCTAAGCAAAGATCGCACTTTGCTGGGGATAATATTCCACCAACTGCATTGTAATTCGAGCAACTTTGTAACCTATCGCCTAAATTTCTCGCCAATTCTTCCATGGCAATTTCTGGACGGGGATCTTTACTTCCGTGGGATACTAAGAGATACGCTTCTGACATTGGTGGTCTTAAACATTAACCTAGATTTTATCTATTGTAAAGATAAATTTACGACAGTATCTTAAAAAGTTAATATATTACTGAGTCAAGGGTTCCCGTCAAAATCATTTTTGCAAGATTAATTTTTTTTAATACTTTTGGCAATAAATAAATATCTAAGTATACTTTTAATTTCAATCTACTTATGCTTGGTTTTTAATAGACTGTAAAATTTCTATGATTATAAAATAAAAAATTACGGATTTATGCGTGGAGAAAAACCGATGGGGTAATAATTCTAAATTCTTCATGCCTTATTCTAAATTCACCTAGACTTACCCCTTCGAGCCAGGTTTAAGGATTTGCCAGCAGGCTTTAAATAAATTAAGACAGATAACAACAATCCGTCAAAGCTGTTAAATAATTAGTTAATCTAAGATAAAAGGCGGCCGATGGGAATCGAACCCACGAATGGAGGTACCACAAACCTCTGCCTTAACCTCTTGGCTACGACCGCCATATTTCTCGTAATCGTTATCATAACATCTAAAGAATGAATTTATCAAACATTTTTTTGGAACGGACTTAGATAATCTAGAGTCTAATAGTCAAAGAGTTAATTTTTATATAGGGAGATAATGAAAATTGTAAGTATTGTTGCATGTGCCGGAGCTGCTGTACTAGTAGGGTTAGGAGTAGCAATGGCAAGTACAAAACCATCGCAAGCCGAGTATGAAGAATATGCGACTCAAAGACTTAGCGAGTATCTAAAAGAACAAGGTTGTAGTAAAACTTCTAATCTATTGGATAATTTAATCAAATTCAACTGCAAACAACTGGTAGATTCAGCCACCCCTCAAATTAAGCAGATAATTAACGCATCTACCGAAAAGCATGATTATCTACTGTTTAGCGTTTACCATACAGATTTGAAACTAAATTCTTTTATTCCTTCATATAAATTCGAGACTGTGGGGGCTTTAGATAACTTCTTTACTTATAAAGCAAAGAAAGAATAATCTTGGGCCGCAGGGCCGCAGGGCATCGCTAATAGGTAAGAGTTTTAATTGATCGCTGCTCACTGTCGCTTTTGTAGGGTGCCTTAGTTCTGAATAATTATCACCGGCTTTGTTGTCAGTTGATATTTATGAAAATATATTCAGTAAAATATCACCCCAGAAATTAGACAAATAAAATCTAATTACAGGGTGTATTTACAGTGCTTCAACTAACTATTTAACGAGCAATAATTACTAACAAAATTTAAATTATAGTAAACAATTGTTAAGTTGAGAATGAATTTCATTCTTATCCAAATTGCGACCAATGAAAACTAACTGATTTTGACGGTTTGTAGTAGACCATTCATCAGCATCAAGTTGATAGCGAGGGCCGCTAAGTTGGAAAATATGTCGCAGTTCGCTATCGCTAAACCAGAGAATTCCCTTGGCTCTAAACACATTTTCTGGCATTTCTTCATTTAGGAAATTCTCAAATTTATGGACATCAAAAGCTTTATCGCTTTGGAAAGAAATGGAAACAAATCCATCGTTTTCTAGATGATTTGAGTGATGGTGATGGTGTTCGTGTTCGTGATGATGATGGTGATGTTCGTGTTCGTGTTCGTGTTCGTGTTCGTG
>JBCCSG010000468.1:0-4910 GCA_039200565.1 Cyanobacteria bacterium P01_D01_bin.50
AGCGCTGTTCCACAAATATAGCAATCTTGTATAAATTGTCAGAATTTATGATGTTGATAAACCCTGTTTTTTAAAAAACAGGGTTTCTTTATTCAGACTAATGATTTAGAATTACTAGAATAATGAATGTAATTAATAAGCACCGGTTTTTTGCAGTATGACTCTAAAAGTTTGCAAAAAAATGCTTATATCGAGTAATATCGACCAATTCTCGATGTAATTCATATCTAATTTCATTACATCATCAAAATTATCAATATTAGAACGTCCAGAAACCTGCCATAATCCAGTAATACCGGGGAGAACTTCTTGGCGAATAAAATCCTTACTTTTGAAATTCTCTACATCGCGTATTGGTAAAGGGCGAGGACCAATTATACTCATTTCCCCGACTAAAATATTAAAGAATTGTGGTAATTCATCCAGACTGTAGCGACGTAAAAACTGACCCACTTTAGTAACTCTTGGATCGTCTTTCATTTTAAAAAATACACCATCTTTCATTTCATTTTTAGCCTCTAAATCAGCCTGAAATTTTTCTGCATCGGAAATCATTGTTCGGAATTTCCAAATCAGAAACTCTTTACCATGTAAACCAATACGTTTTTGACGGAAAAATATTGGGCCAGGAGAATCAAGCTTGATGAGTACAGCGATAGATAAATATACTGGTGCAAGTAGGATAATTACAAATAGCGAGAAACAAAAGTCAAACAACCGCTTTATCCAAAAATCAAACCCAATAAAAATTGGTGCTGCAATTGTTGGAAAAGCTAATCCCCCAATCAAACTAAACCGAGATTTGGAGAAAGGAAGTTTATGTTCTGTCGGGAGGATGTGTAGGGTAATTCCGGCATTATAAAAATGCCAATACAAGAAAGAGCGATTTTTGATCGAATTCCAGGAAATAAACACTTCTTCCACATTCTGATTGCGCAAAAATGTAAAAGTCTCTTCTCGATTAGCCCAATCAAGACAGCTAGAGTCAGCAAAACCTTGAATTGTATAACTGTTGTCTTTTTCGATAATTTTCATGAGTTGCTCTTTTTCTCGAGCATCTGTAATCAGAAAAATCGAATGCCGCATGACACCTTTTTGACGAAGAAAATTAGTCGATATATCGAATAATTTTCTGACAGTACAAATACAAGCGATAGATACAAACCAGTACAGTAAATAAGTGGAGCGTGCAATATAAGTACTGGGTTCATAGATATACGTGATGAATAATATCAGTATCGATGATAGAGAAACTGCTTTGATGATATTTACATAATCACGACGGTATAAACCTGCTCTATAAAGACCGATGGTAGCAAGGATAGCAACTTGAACCCCTAAACTTAATAATAGAAATGGTAGAGTTTTTGTCCATTCAGACTGCAATAAAGAACTATAATTAATAGCTAAGTCCCAAGCAGCACTCAGAGATAAAATATCGAGAACAATTAGTAGAGTGACTCGTAATAATCGGATAAATAATCCTCGCTGTATAGTTGCGGTTTTAGCTGAACGTAAATCAGGTTCAAAGCCAGATATCGCCACATCCAATTTTGTTCGATGAGAAATACCTAAAATTTCCTGAATCAATAATTTACCGACAAACCAAGGTTGAATTAAATAACGCTTCCATAATCTTCTGGGTTCGCTATAGAGACGATAAGCCCATTCCAAACCCATTTTTCCCATCCATCTTGGTGGAGTAGGAACCGCACCTGCAACATAGTCTATACAAGCACCACTAGGTAAAATAACATTGGTTTGAAGCTGTTCGAGATTATCGAGAATCCAATGTTCTTGACGTGGCATACTCATACCTACCATCAAAATGTGAGGTTGAAAGGCATTAATTGCAGCGATTGTAGCTTGATTCTCTTGACTATCTCTACGTGCATCAATATAACCATGAGCGCAAGCAATCTCTAAGCCGGGGAATTTTTGGCGCAAAATATTTGCTCCTTGCTCCGCAACTCCTGGTTTGGAACCAAGATAAAATATACGCCAACCTTTACTAGCTGCTTCTTCCATCAAAGGCCATACCCAGTCAGCATAGGTAACTCTTTGTTCTCGCTTCAGGGAATAACCCAAGAGCTTACCGATGAATACTAAAGGCATACCATCAATATGGATATAATCAGCCTTGGCATAAAATTCACGCATTTTGGGGTCATGATGGTAAATATGCAGACTATTCAAATTATGATTAGCAATAATCGATTTTTGCTGCTGTTCAATAGACTCTGCGACTAAACTGTTTAATTGGGGAATATTTAGTGCATCGACTTCAACGCCGAGAAAATTTAATGGGTAACGATTCATAGTTGTTTAAGAAGTTAAGAATTAATTGCATTTAAGAGAACATTTGTAATAGATTGCGCCCTAGCTTTCCAAGAATATTTCTCTTTAATTAAGCTGTATGCAGCTTGAGCAAGCGGTTGATATTTTGCTTCATTTAAAGCAACATCTAATATAGTTTGAGCGATATCTTCGGTAGAGTAACTTGTGACTAAAAGATGTTGGCGATCGCGAAATTCTTCTAAACCACGCAATCCTTCAGGTGTAGAAACAACTAATTTTTGACTGGCGAAATAATCAAGTGCTTTATTTCGCGCTCCTCCTGCCACTGCCTGTTGAGAAAATGGTAACAAAGCAATATCAGCATATTTAATATGGGAGATAAAATCATTTCTACTAGGTAAAAATCCGGTAAAATAAATATTAGATGGTAGCTCTTCTTCTATATCATCTTTATTGCGACCAATTACGACAAAATTGACTTTATGTGGGCTATTTTCTAAGTGTTTAGCAATATCAATTGTCATAGATACTGACATGTCATTAGTCGGAAATCCATAGGTTTTAGGTGCTACAACTACTACAATCTTGGCTGGTAGTAATTCCTGATAAGGATTGGTTTCATTTAAGGAATGACAATTTAATAAATCTTCTGTAACTCCATTGCCTATACAGCAAATTTGTTGGGGAGTTTTTCCATACCACTGAGAAATTAACTTAGGAGTAGACTCTCCAGCAGCAATAATAGGATGATCTGAAAATACAAGGATTCCTTGAGCAATATAGGTTTTAATACATTGTCTTAACTCTTGAAACCTATTATTAACTGAAGACAAACGACTCCAATATTCATAGGCAGAAAAAGTATGAAAATCTAATACAAGAGGACATTTTTGAGATTTTCTTAGTTTAAGAGCAGTAAGTGCGGCTAAACTTGGACGTGTTTCTTGAGCATATATAATATCTGGATGAAATTCATCAATAGACTTTTGTATAGATTTAATATATGATTTAAGACTTCTAGAACCAACAGAAATTGAAGGAGCATAATCAACAGAAGAACAATCTAATCCTAATTGACAAACATTAAAATGTTCTACCAAATATTGTCCAAGATAAAAAGGTCTTGTAAAGGCACCAAAAGGTTCGCTAGAATCAAGATGTGAGACAATTAATAAACGCTTACCCATAATAAATTACTGATATTAGTAGAGTTAAGGAATAGGGAATGGGGAATGGGGAATGGGGAATGGGGAATGGGGAATGGGGAATGGGGAATGGGGAATGGGTAATGGGTAATGGGTAATGGGGAATGGGGAATGGGGAATGGGGAATAGGGAATAGGGAATAGTATAAACCGGGTTTATATTAAGATAAAAATAATTTACCCCTTATATTTTTTGAAAATAAATCCGGTTTTTTTGTCTTATAATCTACTTAAAATACAATCTCTAATACTTATCAATTTTATTGTGGCATCTCTTCTGCAAATGTTGGAGATGCTGCCAAATTTTTATAACCGATAATTGCGCGAATATAGGGTAATGCCCAGTAAATCAACCAAAATGGGCCGGAATGACGCGAACAAAATATAGTCCAAGGTTTGAGAGGAAATCCTTTTATTTGCAACACTTTTCGCAAGCGTTTTAGTAGTGGTAAATTAGTATCAGCCCAGCTATTACGGATAGAATTCTTACTACACGTACCGACATATCCCGGTGCTATCCAAACAGAGCAGCCTAATTTACGCGCTCTGAGAGCATAATCTAAGTCTCCTAAACTATGAATAAATGCTGCATCAATATTGCCAACTTTTACCACAACACTATGAGGAATTAACACGCAATTACCAAACATGGCATCGCATTGCTGTATAAATTGAGTTGGTTGTAAAAATTCAAACTTATTTGAATACCATTTTTTAGATTTAATTGCTCCTCCGTAGGTGGGTTTTCCAGTAATTGGATCTTGAGTAGTACCCACCACAATCGAGTTTTTACAACCTTGCTCGATCAAATTTTGTTGAATTTTCAATAACCTATCTAAGGTATCGGTTTCGAGAAAAGTGTCATCATTCAACCAAAGATAATAATCGTAGGAATTTTTTATTGCTTCTGCAAATGCTAAACGCATTCCTCCTACCCAGAATAAATTACCGTCACCTTGAAGAATTTTTACTTGTGGAAATTCTGCTTTAATTGCTTTTGCGGTACCATCAGAACTACCATCATCTGTTAAGTAAATATCGAAATTACATGTTTGTTGTTGCAGCACACGGAGACAATTAAGGGTTGTATCGCGTCTGTTAAAACAGGTCATGAGCACCGCTATTTGTGCTTGATTTATTCTACTATTCATTGATGTAAGTTTACGAATTTTATTGTGAATTAATGGTGAAATCTATATCGAACATAAGTAAGTCGGCACAAATAAACCGAACTATATTACATAATATAAATTTAGTTAAAAGCCTTGGTTCTACTCACTCTCTTGAAAAGTTGCTCCACTTGGGGAGACCCCAAGACCGCACTTTATGTCCTAACGGACACGCTCCGCGAACGCTATTCACTACTCACTATTCACTATTTATAATTACTATTTTCAACACCGACCTA
>JBCCSG010000469.1:0-4870 GCA_039200565.1 Cyanobacteria bacterium P01_D01_bin.50
ACCATATTCGGATATATTCCTGGAATTATCCACGCAGTATGGGTAATTGCGAAAAAGTAATATTAAATTTTTTGATTGAAAAATTAATATTGATAAAATATGAAGGAAAGAGTAAATGATTACTTTTTCCTTTTATTTTTATGTAATTGTACTCAATTTTTATCGATTAATTGTTAATTGTTAATTGTTAATTGACTCAAATCCTCCACCACCAGGAGTTTCTATGACAAAAACATCTCCTGCTTTCATTTTTACTGTTGCGGTACTATCTAATTTCTCCTCATATCCATCTTTACGTATTACCCAGTTGGCTCCAACTTCTCCTGCTTCGCCATTATTCAAACCAAAGGGAGGAATCAAACGATGACTGCAAAGAATATTCGCTGTCATATCCTCTAAAAACCGGATACGACGAATTACCCCATCACCACCAGAATGTTTTCCCTTACCACCGCTACCCAGACGCAAACTAAAGTTTTCTAAAAGAACAGGGTACCTTGTTTCTAATACTTCTGGATCGGTTAAGCGGGAATTTGTCATGTGAGTTTGCACTGCATCGGTACCGTCAAAGTCAGCACCAGCACCAGAGCCGCCACATATTGTTTCATAATATTGATAATTTTCGTTGCCAAAAGTAAAGTTGTTCATCGTACCTTGGGAACCAGCCATCACACCCAAAGCACCATATAGAGCATCGACTATTGTTTGGGAAGTTTCCACATTACCCGCAACTACCGCTGCTGGATAAGTTGGGTTGAGCATACAACCTTGGGGAATAATTATCTCTAAAGGTTTGAGACAACCTGCATTTAAGGGAATATTATCTTTAACTAAGGTACGGAAGACGTATAAAACGGCGGCTTGAGTTACGGCTTTGGGAGCATTAAAGTTACTATTGAGTTGCTCAGATGTTCCGGTAAAATCAATTATGGCGCTACGATTTGCTTTATTGATAGTGACTTTAACTTGAATTTTGGCACCGCTATCCATTTCATAATTGAAATCACCATCTTTTAAAACATCAATCGCTTTTCTGACAGCTTCTTCTGCATTATCTTGTACAAATCTCATATAATCTTGAACGGTTTCAAGTTGATATTGTTCAACCATTTTCAAAAGTTCTTGAACCCCTCGATTATTTGCAGCAATTTGGGCTTTAAAGTCAGCTATATTTTGGTCGGTATTTCGCGCTGGATATTTATGATTTGCAAGTACTTCTCTAACTGCGGTTTCTCTAAAATTACCTTCTTCAACTAAGAGAAAATTATCAAATAAAATTCCTTCTTCTTCTATAGTTTTACTATGAGGAGGCATGGAACCGGGAGTTATTCCGCCAATATCGGCTTGATGTCCGCGAGAAGCAACGTAGAAAATTGGATTATTAGTAGAGGAAAAAACGGGAGTAATTGCCGTTACATCGGGGAGGTGAGTTCCACCATTGTAAGGGTTATTTGATAAGTATACATTTCCCGGTTTTAAAGTTTCATCTTTATCGTTAATTAAACTGCGAACACTTTCGCTCATGGAACCTAAATGTACGGGAATATGAGGAGCATTTGCGACTAAGGAACCGGAATCATCAAAAATTGCACAGGAAAAGTCTAATCGTTCTTTAATATTTACAGAAGCTGCCGTATTTTGCAGCACGATTCCCATTTGTTCGGCTATGAATTGATAGAGGTTTTTAAAGATTTCTAAACGAACGGGGTCTGGTTTGTTGGTTTTGTGCATGGTTGATTTTGGAAATATTGAAAGTAATAATAAAGTTTGTGGTGTCATGCATCAACCCGTGTATTGTATACCCTCGCACGCTGCGCGTGATTGTTGTAAATCTTCTACTTATAAACTATGACTAATAGTTACAATCTGCCCCAGGTGGTTGAAATACCTAAATTTATAAGACGGATGAAATTTCTGTTTCAGCCTTTTAGATATCTTAAGGATTTACTTCAAACTTACGGGGATAGCTTTATTATTCTAATTAAGGATGGTCAATATGTAGTTTACTTAAGCAAACCAGAAGATTTGGAAAAAATTTTCGCGGCTGATAGGAATTCTATTGAAATTGTTAGAGGAAATGCGATTCTGAAGTATTTGGTTGATATGGTTGGTGAAAATTCTTTATTGTTATTACAAGGCGATCGCCATGAGCAACACCGTAAGTTATTGACTCCTCCTTTTCATGGAGATAGGATGCGGACTTATGGTATGACTATGTGTGAAATCGCTCAGCAGGTAACCGATAAATGGGAGACTGGGAAACCTTTCAAGATTCGGGAATCGATGCAGGAAATTACTTTCAGCGTAATTTTACAAGTGGTTTTTGGTTTGGATAAAGGAAAGCGTTTTGATGAACTTCAGATTAAAATTTCTGCGCTACTTGATTGTCTCATTTCTCCTTTATTATTAGCCGGTTGGTATTTTCCCCTTTTACAGAAGGATTGGGGTACTTGGAGTCCCAGGGGTAAAGTTTTGCAGTTGCGGAAGCAGATTGATGATTTGATTTATGATTTAATTAACAAACGTCGTGCTGAATCTAATCAAAATCGTAAAGACATTTTAAGTTTGATGATGTCTGCGCGTTATGAAGATGGAGGAGCAATGTCAGATAAAGAATTGTGCGATGAACTAATGACGTTGCTGATCGCAGGACATGAAACTACTGCTTCTGCTTTGACTTGGGCCTTTTACTGGGTGGATTATTTACCTGAAGTACGCAAAAAATTACTTAAGGAATTAAATGATTTAAGTGAAAATCCAGAACCAAGTGCAGTTGCTAAGTTGCCTTATTTGACAGCAGTGTGTAAAGAGACTCTGCGTATTTATCCCATAATTGCCAATGCTACTCCCAGAATTCTAAAGGCTCCAATAGAAGTAGGACGTTATAAATTACCAAAAGGTACTTTGATAAATCTTAATATTTATTTAGCACACCACCGAGAAGAAGTTTACCCGCAACCCGACCACTTTAAACCAGAAAGATTTTTAGAAAGACAATTTTCAGCATACGAGTTCTTGCCCTTCGGTGGTGGAAATCGTCGCTGTATTGGATTAGCGTTTGCGATGCACCAAATGAAGTTGGTTTTAGCAACAATTTTATCTCGATATGAAGTTGCGAGAACTGATAAACGTCCTCTAGAACCAGTTATACGGGGTATAGCATTAGCCGCACCTGCAGGAATGAAGATGATTGCCAAACCTGTGAAAAAAGTTGCTAAAACGTCTGTGATATAATATAGGATTTTAGAAAAACCGGAATGTAGGGTGTGTCACGGCTTAAATAACTTTGCACAGAGGTTTAGAATTAAGTATTGCCGTGACGGGCACCCATTATTGCTATTAGGCTAAAAAAACAAAGTCTGATAATTCAGACTGAATATGGCTTTGAATTCATTTTAATCTACTTCGTAGATGAGCCTTGAAATTGATTTTAAGTTTTATCTAGTATTACGACAATCATCTAAAAGTAAATTTAACTGCGACATTGCTTCCCAGGGATTTTGACCTTTTATTGCTGCTGTAACTATAAATTCACAAGGATTTCTTCCATTTCGCATTACTGTTGATATCGCTTCTTGATTGCTAAATCCCCTAGCATAAACCAACCATGCAGCTAAAACCTGTCCAGTACGTCCAATTCCAGCGAAACAGTGTACTACTACTTTTTCATCCTGTTTATTGGCTTCTGTCAAAAATGGTAATATTTTTTGAGTTAATGTTTGACTATCGATTAAATTATAATCTTCAATTGGTGTCCAACAAATTTGATTGGTTCCAAATTCAAGCTTATATAAATCTAGTAAATTTGCATAATTATTTAATTGAGTTGGAGCAAGCAAACAGCAGACGCGCTTTATATCTTGATTTTGCATAAATTCAACCCACTGCAAAACCTCTTCATTGCTGTATCCAGGCTTTGCTGAACCATATACTATTGTTTCATTTTCGCTCGCAGCAGCAAATCTATACATAATCTTCTTTATAATGCTGCAATCAAATATATCTCTATTTTTTATGTGCTACAATTGTAGTATATAAGTAGTAAGGTAACTTTGCTATAGTTTGGGTTCTATATACCTGACTGGTGCGCCAAGCGATGCTTTGAGCGTATTCCGCAGAGTACTTGAAACTATCATAGGTTAGATTCCTATATCAAACACCGAAAGTTAGCTCAATGTTAGAACGGTAGACTCATAATCTATTGGTAATGGGTTAGATTCCCATACTTTCAACCAAACCTTTGCAGGATAGAGCAGTCTGGTAGCTCGTTGGATTCAAAATCCGAATGTCGGTGGTTCAAATCCACCTCTTGCTCCCAAAACACCCTAATAACGCTCCTAAGCTCCTTGCCCGAATCAGGGTTCCCGATGGTTGATTTATCGACACAGGGGAGCGCAATCTCAACAAAATCAAGCTCAACAAAGATGGATATTCTGTTTTTGTTGGCAACTCTGCAATGTAGGTGGAAAGCGATCGTTACTAAGTAATGTGCGATCGCCACAGTGAAGGAGCCTGAACAATTGTTTTTCTCTCTAACTTGAGTATGTCCTTTATTTTCAGAAATTCTGAATTGTTAAAATAAACGCCATATTTAAGGGCTGTTAGATGATTTTAGAATATTCTAAGATTTAGATAACGGTTCTTTTAATCCAGTTTTTGAGAAGCTTTTGTCCGCAATTTAACTGTATTTTTACCTGCATTTGCGGAGTTTTTAATTTGAATTTTTTTTTGACCAAAAAAAATCGGATACAAGCCCCCGGATTTATCCGTGGAATAAAAAAAATGTTTCCTTATTTTCAAGCCCCTCGATTCATCGATGGGGTAATAATTCTAAATTCTTCATGTCTTATTCTAAATTCGCAATGACAGC
>JBCCSG010000470.1:0-4794 GCA_039200565.1 Cyanobacteria bacterium P01_D01_bin.50
CCATAAATCATCCAAATAACTTGGAACAGGCCGTATTTGAACTGGTTAATTGGGCTAAATCTCACGGAAAATTACAAGAACTGATAAATGCAGTATGTCATTGTGAATATGGGAATCCAGGAAATTCGCAGTTAAAACCATTTTGTCAACAATATTCGCGATCGCAATCTACAGAGAATAAAAAATGGCATTTACTTAATCCATGCCAGTTTGATTTATCACAATTAGTTACAGAAAGTTTAAATTATTTATATCATAGCAATGGCAATAAACTTTTGGGAATAGCTGTGCCATGTAACGAAAGTGATTTTCCTAATTATTTTTGCCAGCGCTTAATATACAAACTTCGGGATACCAAAATCCAATATCTGAAAGCTCCTATTACAATAAATCCCAGATTAAGTAATATCAATGGACTTATATATTTAATAGAAAAAAATATAAAATCTCTCCAAGAATTTGATATCATTTTGCGCGTCCAAATTGATTCATGTCCGGAAAATTATAAGAAGCTTGAACAATTTTGGCAGGAGATATCTAACGAAAAATTTCAAAAAAATATTAAAAAGCGTTTAATTATTACGATGTTCTGCAATGAAAGAAATATTTTTCCCAAAACTGTAGAGGTAATAGAAGGTCCAAAATTTCAATCTGGTGATGTCTATGATTGGGTTATAGAAGTAGCACGTAATTTGGAATGGTCAAACGATGTTACACAACAGTGGACAAAGAAATTTATTGATGATTGTTGTTATCCCAATGCAGATAGTAAGAAACAACTACTAGATATTCAAAATGTTTATTTTCATATAGTTCGTGCTATTGATATTTTGCGAACAAATACTTCCGAAACATATTTTATAGAAAACATGTTGCAAATGGATTGATCTTATGTCTAAACGCCATATAGATACTTCTACTAATTTTTCTCTACAAGATTATTATAATTTACCCGAATCTCGTGATGAGATCGAAAATCCTGATATTGAACCTGTACCAAAAGAAAACCCAGCAACAAAAGAAGAAAAACCACCAACAAAAAAGGTATCCAAAGAACCTTATTTACCTAATGAAAAGTTAGTACAAGCAGTCAATCTCGCTATCGCTTTAGGTCGTCCTTTACTATTACAAGGGGAACCTGGTTGTGGTAAAACAAGTTTAGCTTATGCTGTCTCTTATGGTTTGTGTTTACCTTTAGAAATTAGTTATATCAAATCAACTAGTCGCGCTCAAGATTTACTTTATACTTATGATGCAGTGAATCGGTTATATGATGCCGAGTTAAAAGATCCACGAAGTCAATACATTAAGAATTATATTCGTTTGGGTCCTCTAGGAAAAGCGATCGCACGTGCTGAATATGGACGACGCTCGGTAGTTTTGATTGATGAAATTGATAAAGCTGACCTTGATTTTCCCAACGATTTATTATGGGAATTAGATAAGTTGGAGTTTCGCGTTACAGAGGCTCCAGATATACATTATGCTGTGAGTGAAAATGTTCAGTTACGCCCAATTGTTATTATTACTCACAATGAAGAAAAAGCTTTACCTGTAGCCTTTCTACGACGATGTATTTTTCACTATGTTGAATTTCCACAAACAGAAAAAGAGTTACTAGAAGTTTTACAGCTTCATGATATTAATAATCAAGAACTGAGTCAAAAAGCTATCAAAGTTTTGTTGAAACTGCGTAAACTAGACTTGAATAAAAAACCGGGTTTAAGCGAATTGCTTGACTGGGTTGGTTATCTGCAAGCAGTGAAAACTCCTATCGAAGAACTTGACAAATTACCCCATATCGGCGCTTTACTCAAACAACAGAGCGATCGCCAACGAGCAAAGGAGGTTTTTCCTGAGTCGTGAATGATTCTCCTAAGTTACCTCCTAATTTACCGAAGTTTCTGTGGGAATTATTTCAACAGCTACGCAGACGTGGTTTTTCAATAGGTATTGATGATTTTAAAGAACTCCAAAAATCTTTGCGGGCTGGTTTTGGTTTATCATCGGATGAAGCATTGAAGGATTTATGTATTTCTTTATGGGCAAAGTCACTTGCAGAACAGGAAATTCTGAATTCTTTGTTTGAGCAACTTATAGATGAAAAAGATAAATGGCAAGTACTTAGCAATTCAGCCCAAAAATATGCTGACAACACCCAAACGTTTTTTGGAAACAAGATAATTACTTGGTTAAAAAAATATTTTGACGATAAGTGGATGCTTCTATTTCCACATAAGGAAAAAAATGAACCGATATCTACAACGGAAATTTGTCACAGCTTACCCGAAATTAACTTGGAAGAATTAAATGTAAAGCGAGCCAAACGTAAATTCATATTTGTACCCCAATTTCCATTAAACTATCGAGAAGTAGCCCAAACTTGGCGACGTTTGCGCGATGCGGTGGAAGTGGGAGCTTTAACGGAATTGGATGTAGAAGAGACGATAAAGCGTCGCACTCAAATGGGAATTCCCATACCAGTTATTTTAAAAGCAAGATACCGTAATAAAGCTAGGTTACTTTTGTTAGTGGATCGTCAAGGTTCCATGACTCCTTCTCATCGGTTTTGCGAACTGGTTTGCAAAGCGATTCAACAGGCTGGTAGATTGGAAGAAACTACTATTTACTACTTCCATAATGTACCTGCACAAGGAGCCAACGAGTCAATTTTACCCGATGAATTCTTTCCCAAACTTGACTCTATTCTTCCTGATATAAAACCTCTTAGCACTGGCTACATTTATCAAGATTCCGATTTACTAACTCCCCATCTTTTAAAAGAAGTTCTAGAAAAATACGCTAAGGATGCCTTTGTAGTTATTATTAGCGATGCTGGAGCAATTAATAAAATTTATAATCCACCACGTCTACTAGATACCATCTCCTTTTTCAAAGCCTTGCGTGCTTATACTTCATCCTATGTTTGGCTCAATCCCCTACCAAAATCATATTGGGAGAATAAAAATGACGATAAAAATAAAATTAAAAACAACAATAACACCGCAACTCAAATCGCACGTCATATACCGATGTTTCCTTTAGACAAAGAAGGTATTCTAAAAGCAGTCAACGTGTTACGCGGAAAAAAATATAATCTTGAAAAACCGCTTTAGATTAAACCATTTTCAATTAGTTTTCCTGCATCGCCTCGGAATCAATTCCCAGACGGATATGCCTACCTACCCCCTCTTCCCCTTCTTCCCCCTCTTCCCCCTCTCCCCCCTCTCAACTCAATTCGGTAATCTTCTAATGAAACAGTAATAACCCTGGCGATGTCTAACAAATTGGTAAAACGACGTTTAGATGAATTTCAAAAAAGATGTGGTGAAGAAGCCTTACATCTGGCATCTCACGCTGCTTTACCAGTGGCATTAAATCCAGAATTGCTGCACTTTTTGCGAATTAACTTTTTCTCCGACTCAGAAAAGCAACTTCCCTACACCGTTGAAATTGAGTTTTTTACTTCTGGGTTGTGTCGCGAAATTGATGATGAACTTTATGAAATTGAGCCAGACATTCGCAATCCATTACTAGAGAAGTTGAATAGCGAATATGGTTTAGAAAGAATTCGAGAAATTGCGAGTTTACTTTGGCTGTATGTAAAAGACTATTCTCCTTGGGAAGATAGAGTTGAACTTGAACGCGCTCAACAGTTAACAGCACTTCATTTTCTAGATCGCGAAAAAGCTCAACAATGGCTCGAACAAGCACAATTGAACCAGAATGAAGGTAGAGCAGAGCGTGAATGGTTTGTTGCAATGCGTCAGGAGATTGAACAGCTTCCTGAGTTTACAAATGATAGCCCAAACCAGTTAAAAAAAGATGACCTCTCTTCAGAAAAAGGAGTTGATTACACCCGATTGCGGGATTTACTCAAAGCGGGAAACTGGAAGGAAGCGGATGAGGAAACTCTGACAGTTATGCTCAAAGCTGCGGGTAGAGAAAAACAAGACTATTTAAACTCCGATGACCTTGAAAATTTTCCCTGCACAGACTTACGCACCATTGACCAACTTTGGGTAAGATATAGTAATGGTCGGTTTGGCTTCAGCGTGCAAAAGCGCATTTGGGAAAGCGTCGGACAAGACATATATAAATTTGGCGATCGCGTCGGTTGGCGTAAAGGAATCTTCAGAACCTTTTTCAACAATAGAAAAGAATGGTTGTACAAAAAAGACCTAACCTTCTCAATGTCTGATCCAGAGGGACATCTGCCGACCTGCGGTCTGGGGGTGTTGGCGGACCCTTTGGGGACCCCTTTGAGGGGTTTGACCCGTGGTGAACTTAGGTTACGCGAACTTATGGAGTTATATTCTCTTCTCTCGCGTCCATAATGGTAAATATTAATATATAAAGCCTACAAGATTTTATCAAGATTTGTAAACTAGTCATTTTCCACGAAGTCAGCCGCTTTGCGGAAGTCAAAAGTCAAAAGTCAAAAACTATTTATTTAATCTATCTTTAGTTGTCACAATTGATTTAGCGATAATTCTAGTTATTTACAAGAAAAGGTAGCCAGTTGCGACCATTCCTAAAATATAATTCAGGATTAAAATAAATATGAATAGCAATTAAACAGCACTAATGCAACGAGATATGGAGCTAGATGGTAATAGTCGCGAGCAGTTCCACGATGCACTTTTGAGTGCGTTTCCAAATAAAGGAACACTCGAACAGATGGTAAGCTTCAAGTTAGACAAAAATTTGGATACTATTGCTACAGGTAATAATCACTCGGACGTTGTAAGAGGACTAATTCAATGGGCTGAAACTTATGGGGAGGTGAAAGAG
>JBCCSG010000471.1:0-4764 GCA_039200565.1 Cyanobacteria bacterium P01_D01_bin.50
GGGTTCCCCCGACGAAGGGGGTGATTCAGTAGCCACCACTGAAGTAATCCCCACCGTATAAAACGGCTCAAGCCGAAGCTTTACTCTATATTGCTGGGAGCGCACCTGTCCTTATTTGCTATACTTGTATAAAAGTTTTTCATTGTTCCTGAAAACGTAAAAAACTATTTATCCAACAATTACAAAGAAGGCATATCCTGTTTGGTCAAGCCAGACAGCAGCATCAAGAGCGGGCAGCCACCAGGGTCAGAAAGCATAACGGTCTTCCAACCGTCAAACTAACCCAGATTTAACACAGTACAGCGGCTCAAAGAGCATGAACTGCGGCGCTATTTATTTGCGTACTCATATTAAGTTTTCAAGGTTCGGTATTTTTTAACTGATTAAGCTATTCGGCATTGATAGGAAAATAAAGCTAAATCTTTTGCTTGTTCTTGTGGACTTCCTCTAGTTGGTTGCTGTCCGGTTTCAAGCATAATTCCGGCTTTTGCTGCTTGGGATTGAATGTTTTCAATTAATCTCCCGTAACTCCAATTATGGATACTTTTGCGGTACTCTTTGGCATACTTTTTTTGACCTTCAATATAACCGAGTATCTTCTTTTCAGCTTTAGCTTGCACTTCGCTTTGAATGACTTCCCGCATATCGCTGAGTTTAGGAACAACAATGCTTCCAGCGCTATAAGTTTTGGCGTTAGCGAAGCTCCTCTGAAAGAGGCTCGCCACAATTTCTTTGGATAATAATCTGTCTACATATTGTCCGAGTTCAGATTCGCCGAAATTATTCGGAGCAAATTGTTTTTGAGCTTTATGCCGTTGGTGAGCAAGACGTTGTTTTTGCTGCCGCTGACGATTCAATAAATTGTAATTATCACCTAGTAATTGTTTTGTGCTGCGATATGTAATAACTTTATTGTTCGCTGCGTCGAATACAGCAACTGTTGCTGGTTTTTCTAGACCAAGGCTAACACCAACTAGAATATGAGACTTACCCTGATATATAGGTTTGCAAGGGCGACCTGGAAATGTATTTTCTAGTTTAGTCCTTTCTGATATTTTATGTTCAAGTTTACGTTGTTGTGTTTCGCTCAACTCACCTCGCTGCTGTCTGTTATATATAGTTTTGTTTGCTGCATTGATTTTTTCTAAACGGACTATCTCTGTCCCTTCTTTCGTCCATAAGCGTGTATCAAATGTACAATGTAGCTCTAAATGATTAATATTCCAAGGTTCGTCTTTTTTAGAATGTTTTTTGTAACCTTTTTTCCCTTCTTTCCATATAATCCTGCCAGAGCGGAAAGTTAATAATCCTGCTGAATATTGCTTTTGACTATTTTTTTTGTCACCTTGTTTTTTGACATTTATATCTTCTACAAACCTTTTAAAAAAATGTAGGTGACGTTTATCACACCAAACTTCAAATTTATGTTTGTCTACTTGTCTAGAATTTTCTCGTTTATCTCCTAACGCTGTAAAACTGACGTAAATACGCTCTTCAGTATTAAACAACCAGGTTAAGTCTTCATTAGTTTCATAATCTACAGGATATGGTAAATTGCTAGGTGTTTTTAATAAATTTGCTTGCCATGATTTGAATTCATTTTCATCTACAGTAAAACTATTACTTATAATTTCTAAGGTTTCAAAAAAAGTATTAGAATTCAAATCTCTTCCATTTGGGCGCTTACTTTTCAATTGGTCAGTCAAACGTTCAATTTCTATTTCTTTTCTACGCCGATATAGATTATATTTATCTTCATTCTCATCTTCATTAGTTATATTGCATTGATTTTTTAGCAGGTAAGCAAGCGCACATTTTGATAAAATATCTTCTGTTTTATCATAAATATCAAACAATACAGAAAAAAGAGTATTATTAATGGATTTTTTATTATTTTTTTTATTCTTAATTTCTTTTTTTTGAGGTTTGTCCTTTTCAGTTTTATCGAATTTTTCTCTAACTTCAACTAAAATATCATTCGCTTTTGCACGAATTGATTCCAGACTACAATTACTTTCCTTTTGTAATTCTATATCACTTCTAAGCATTGCTAGATAGCGCTTTTTACCATCAAGTTTCCGCTTGCGTTTTTTTTGTAAAGCAAACCATGATTTATATACTTCTTTAACCATTGTTTCTGCTGATGTATAGAAACGACCTGGTTGTCCAGCAAACGGTTCTTGTTTTTTTAATGATTGACATAATTCTTCTATAAAACTGTCTGGAACTTGACCTTTTTCAAACCATTGTTCAAAGTTTGGATATTCTTTGAGCCTGTGAAATATTTCATTTATAAGTAGCGTATTTTTCTCTGCCATGAGTTCCCATACATGACGCAGAACTTCTTCATTTGCCATTAACCGGCATTGAATAGTCTCTATGCTCATAGCGCAGAAAATTTTATTAACTTACTCTTAGTATAAGCGCAATAACGCAATAACGCAATAGCTAAAAAGCGCAAATTCATTTTTGTTAATATACTGTGCAAGAATTAAGCCCGGACAAAAACTTGGTGGTAGTATGACCGAAGACACGCGAGAAGTTCGGGGAAGAATCCCCAAACAGTTAAAAATTACGTTTGAAGTTGCCTGCGCTCGCTTGGAGTTAACGCAGACAGCAGCTTTAGAGGAGGCTATTAAGGATTGGTTGAAAAAACAGGAGTCTACATCTGGTAAGAAGTTGGCTTGATAGTTCAACTTGTGGCGATGATTTTTGAATACATTTTGTTTTAGCCGTTGCTGTTGAGATAAAGTTAATCTCCAGCTTTATGTGATTTAACGGTTGAATGTTTTCCCATTGCTTTGCCTATTAATTCAATAAGGCTATGGGACAATTACTGCTGCTTTATGTAATTTGCGTATAATTAAGTAGTGTTCCTTGCTTCTGTACGGAAATGGCTACTTTGGTAGCTAAAAACCTTAGCTTATACAAAAAATAAAATATTGCTCATTCGTGAAGTTGACAAAATTAAAATAGCGCTCTAAGTAGCCATCATGGACTAACGTACACCAGTACCAATAAGAATGAATAAGCTAAACTTTGTGAAGACAGGTAGATACTAATAATATAAGACTTACGCAACTAGCAAATTTTCCTTGTAGGATGTGTTACACATTTTGACTGATTTTAAGCGTAAAATTAAGACTTTAAGTGTCACCCATCACCAGAATATTGTGTAAATATCATAAGTATTGTACTTATTATTATCTTTAGTTTTATTTAAACTTCACCGTAATTAGTTTCTAAATATTTAGCGTCAATGAACTTTCATAGGGAGCTAGCAAAGCAACTAGATTTGATGATTAGAGCGCGTTACCCTTTACTGTACTTCGTCTCAGTAGAAGAAGAACCTGTAGAGGAGGTGTTGTTACAAGTTGCTGCAATTTCTCAACCCGAACGTAAACTATTTTTTTGGGATCTTGTTTGTGGCTGGAATGACACCAATAAAGATAAAGGCTCTATAATGCAAGCACTCGAAAGAATTGCGAAGGCACCCAATGAAGAAAATTCCATTTTTGTATTGCGAAATCTATACTTAAGCTTGAAAAATCCCTACAGTGACAAGAAGATCCCAGTAATACAATATTTAATAAATCTAGCAAGGGAACTAAAATCTACTCGAAAAACAATTGTAGTCACTGGTTCTGTGCTGGAATTGCCAGGTGAACTAAAAGAAGAAGTAACAGTAATTGATTTTCCCTTACCTAATACTGAGGAAATAGATTTTCTTATCCATCAATGGGTGCAACCACAAAAACTAAAATTGACAGAATTAGCAACAGAGCAGTTGGTGAAAGCTTGCCAAGGTTTAAGCCGAACTAGAATACAGCGTGTGTTAGCTAAGGCTTTAGCTTCCAAACAATATGTAGATGAAACAGATATTGATGAGGTTCTGACAGAAAAAAAACAAGCAATCCGGCAAACAGAAATTTTAGAATTTTTTAATGCACAACAATCCTTCAAAAATGTTGGAGGGTTGGAGAATTTAAAGCAATGGATGCGGGTTAGACAAGATGTTTTTACTGAGGAAGCCCGACGTTATGGAATTCCCAATCCCAAAGGTGTATTGCTTGTTGGTATTCAAGGTACAGGTAAATCACTAACAGCGAAGACAATTGCTCATGAATGGCGACTACCTCTGCTGCGACTGGATACTGGTCGTTTATTTGGCGGTATTATAGGGGAAAGCGAGAGCCGAGTACGACAAATGGTTCGGTTAGCTGAGGCAATGGCTCCTTGTGTGTTGTGGATTGATGAAATTGACAAAGCATTTGGTAATATCTCTAGTAACATTGATGGCGATTCTGGAACTTCACGTCGGGTTTTTGGCACGCTTATTACCTGGATGCAGGAGAAAAGTAGTCCAGTCTTTATTGTCGCAACAGCGAACAATGTCAAAATTTTACCTGCTGAGTTATTACGTAAAGGGCGATTTGATGAAATTTTCTTTTTAAACTTACCAACTGTTGTAGAACGAGAAGAAATTTTCAAAGTACATTTACAACGGCTACGACCAACAAAGTTATCAGAGTTTGATTTGTCACAGATAGCTAGTCAAGCAAAAGATTTCAGCGGAGCGGAAATAGAACAAGTTCTAATAGATGCAATGCACAGAGCTTTTGATCGAGGTACTAATGGTCAAAGACGTGATTTCACAACAGAGGACATCCTGTGGGCTATAAAGCAAACAGTTCCTTTAGCAGCGATCGCTTGCGATCGGATTGAGGATTTAAAACGTTGGGCAGCACAAGCAGGAGCAAGAAC
>JBCCSG010000472.1:0-4749 GCA_039200565.1 Cyanobacteria bacterium P01_D01_bin.50
AAAACTACCGAAGATGGTATTCAGAAGCCCGAAATGACAAATGGATAACACATTGAGTAGCCGTGTGCGGTGAAAGTCGCAAGCACGGTTTCGGATGGGAGGGGTAGAGCAGCAATGTTCTCCTCGACCCTACCTGCTATCGAACGGTAATCTAGCTTTATCAATTTCTGACTGTGGTTTTTATGAATTCAAACGACAATTAGAGTACAAGTCCGAAAAGTTTGGCTGTCAATTAATAATTGCAGACAGATGGTATGCTTCATCAAAAATATGTTCGACTTGCGGACATAAGCACGAAACTTTAACATTAAATGACCGTGTTTATGAATGCTCGAATTGCGGATTAAAAATCGACAGAGATTTAAATGCCGCGCTCAATTTAGTCAAACTTGCGTACTCTATTTAAACTTAAAAAAAATCGAGGATGGCTTGTCCTTGAAAGCCCGTGGACGGATAACCGCTCCGATGCTCCGGCGGAAACGGGAAGTAAGAGTTGTAAGAGTCAACAGTCCGGGTTGTCCATACTTTACAAAGCAGGAATTAGTTTCCAAGCCGCAATAGGAATGTATTCAGCATATGCACGGTCTAAACCAGCCTCTTCTTCCTGCATAAAGCTAACGCGATCGCCTACTTTTACTTCGGTTACACCTTCTCCAATAGCAATCACTTCACCAGCCCCTTCAGGACCGGGAATAAAGGGAGTAGGAACAGGTGGATTGGGATACCAACCGCGACGCATCGCTACATCGATAAAATTTACTCCTGCATAGTGGATTTTAACTAAAGCTTGTCCTGCCTTTGGTTGGGGAATTTCTGTTTCGATTAATTTAAGAACATCTGCTGCACCATGTTCGGTTACTTGAATGGTTTTCATAGTTATATTGCTCCGTAACGTCAATAATTTAAAATTTCTTTGTCAGTAAAATGAATTGCTTTTCTTTTGTGATTAATCAAATTTGCTAGCTTCCAAGCCGCGAATAATTGGTTCTGGGACAAAATTCTGGGGATAGTGCATTCCCCGTTCGCGAATCAAATACATAGTCAAATCCATTGTATGGTCTGCTACCCAAAAGCGCGTTACCTGACCGTTATTTATCCAAAGAATAAAATACTCAATTGAAGTACCCATTCTGCCAGTAGGTTCTAACCCAAAAAATTCCTTGTCATGCTTCCAATTTAAATTGACAGCAATGGTAGCGCGATTTACACCGTAAATTTCGTCTACCAAATCCAATCGAGGTCGAAATCCAGATTGGAATTGAGCAGCCCAATTTTTGAGTGCTTCTCTACCAATCAATGGCATTGTGCCAACAGTGCTACGTACTTCCACATCAGGAGCAATTACTTCATCCCAAAGACCAAGATTGCGCTCGTTAAAACCCTTGTAAATTTGGCGACCGATGCGTTCGGATTGAGCAATAGCATCAACAACTTCTTGTGAATTCATAGTTTTGTCTCTTTTTTTTGTTTCTAAATACAGAATAATCTTTGAATAAAGTAAGATAAATAGGCTAAAAGTTATTTTATTATTTACCATAAGTTACTAATAAGATATGAAAAGCCTGAGTAATATCAAAACCTTTGTCCGAGTTGCCCAAACTAAAAGCTTTGTCGAAGCAGCTAATATATTAAGTCTTTCTCCTCCAGCTACCAGTAAAGCAGTAGCGAAGCTGGAAGAGGAGTTAGGAGTTAAACTACTACACCGAACTACCCGCAGCGTGAGTTTGACTAATGAAGGAGAAAGATTTTATGAAGTAGCTCAAAGACTTTTAGAAGAAATGGATGACTTAGTTCAAGAGTTAAAAGATACGAAAACAGAACCTAGCGGACGACTAAAAGTTAGTATGTCTGCTGCCTATGGCAGAATGTGGGGAACAATTTTATTAGCTCAGTTTTTACAAGTTTATCCTCAGATATCCGTTGACCTTTCTCTTGATGATAGAGATGTTGATTTAGCTGCTGAAGGCTTTGATGTAGTGATTCGCGTTGGAGAATTAGCTGATAGCGCTAACTTAATTGCTAGAAGATTATTTCTCGACCCTTTAATTACCTGTGCGACTCCTGAATATTTAGAACACTATGGAAGACCGCAACATCCGGAGGAATTAGCTCAATACAATTGCTTAAACTTTCGCAATCGCAAAACGGGTCGTTTGGTACCTTGGTTTTTTACTATTGATGAACAAGTTGAACGCAGAAATTTTACGGGTACGCTAACTATTGATGATGGGGAAGCCGTAGGTCAAGCTGCTATGTTAGGTATGGGTATTAGTCAAATGCCTGGTTTTATGGCTATAAACGCTTTAACTGAGGGTAAATTAGAAGAAGTTTTAGCTGAGTACAAACCGCCATCCGTGCCTTTTACAGCGCTTTATTTAGAACGACGACTAGTTTCACCACGGATTCAGGCTTTTATTGATTTTATGGTTCTCAAGGGTGCTGTTTGGGCTGCTCGATGATTGATTCGCCACTTTTTAATGCCAAAAGCCCTGCTGAACGCGAATTATTAAAATCAATTTATTACACTCCAATCCAATCTATAGCATTAGCAGCCGGAGCAAAATAATTTAATATTTTAATAACTACAGGTTTATTCCCAACAGCTGCAATATTGCCTTTATTGGTGCTTTTTGTGCTTCCAACATCTGCACCTGGGATAAGTACTAGTGCAAAATTAATTGTATATTTAAAAAATATTAAAATGATTACTTTGAGGTATAAAAAATATGGTTCTTCAGTACGCCCATATGCTAAAAATACAATTAAATAGGTGAATTGAAGAAGAAATAGCGCGAATTAACTCGTTGGAGCCGCACCTTAATACCGTTTCACTATGTTCTGGTGGCGTGATGACGGGCTAGGAAAATGATCTGTTAAAACCGTATTATATTAAAAGCCCGCCACAGGAGCTGCTGCGCTATATGTCCTAAGTCCCTCCGGGACGACATAAAGGTACGGACACGCTCCGCGAACGAATCATAGTTCAATTCTTAAAATAAATAAGTTTATCAATTCATTACTGAAAGTAAAAAAAGGGAAACACGCTACTAATTTATTGAAAAATAAAATTATAAACAGGCGAATTGAACATAAGGTGTATCTACTAAAATGATAATAAAAAAGAATATTAAAATATTAACAGAACTACTTAATATAGATGGAGTAAAAGGACAACTACATCGCCAATATAAAGGTATTGGAATAATTTTACAAATTGAATCAATAAAGATGGAAAGCGTTTGTCCAATAATTTTAGAGTTAGATGTTTACTTGATTGGAATTTTAGCTGTTAGTTTAGCATACGGGCGTACTGAAGAACCAAAAATATTGTTATCTCCTACTTTGTGAAAAAATAGTATGAGAGAGTAATATAGATTTTTTAACAGATGAGATATATAAAAGGATTAAGTAAGGAAACATTAAAAATTTTAGATAGAATCCATCATCAAAGTAAATATTATCAAGTAAGACAAAGGGCGCATTGTATAAAATTAAGTTTTCAAGGATATAAAATATCAGAATTAATGAAAATATTTAAAGTTAGTCGTAACACAATTTATAACTGGTTTAATAATTGGGATTTGGAGAGTTTGGCAGGATTATATAATAATCCTGGTCGTGGTCGTAAAACAATCTTTAATATTCATCAACAAAAAGTGATTAAAGAATGGGTAAAAGAAACGCCAAAAAATTTAGAAAAGGTTCAAGATAGAATAGAAAAAGAATGGGGGATTTTAGCAAGCAAAGATACAATCAAGAGAGTCTTAAAAATCGCCTCTATGGGTTGGTATAGAATTAAGAGAATAGTTGGAGGTAGTCTTATTCCTGCATTTTACGATAAAAAATGCCAGGAATTACAAAAATTAAAAGAACAAGAGTCTATTGGAGAAATAGAAATTAGATATGTAGATGAAAGTGGCTTTTGTTTAATTCCATATATCCCTTATGCTTGGCAAGAAAGTAAACAAAAAACAACAGTAAAAAGTCAACAAAGTAAAAGATTAAACGTTTTAGGATTTTTAACTAGAAATAACGAATTAGAAGCATATACTTTTAATTCTAGAGAGGTAGTGATGTTGTTATAGCTTGTATCGATGATTTTTGTACAAAGATTACAAAAAAAACAGTTTTAATCATGGATAATTCATCGATACATCAAAACAATTGTTTGTGGGATAAAGAAGAAGAATGCTCAAAAAAAGGGCTGTATATTTTCTTTTTACCTACTTATTCTCCTCATTTGAATATTATAGAAATATTATGGCGATTTATTAAATACAAATGGCTGGAAGTGAATGCCTATGATAGTTATTCTACTTTAGTTGAAGCTGTCGAAAATATTCTTATAAATTTTGGTTCAGAATATACAATTAATTTTGCTTAAGCACTTATCTAAAGCATCGCAGAGAGCTTTGCAGGCAATTAGGCAGTGCTGGAGGGTGTACTTTTGAGCAAGCCTGTTGCAGTCGGGCAAAGTATGAACGAAATTAGAAAAATATTTATTCATTTGTTTTAGCTTTAATTTACTAGAACCTATCCCACTAATAAAATTTGATGAATCCAGATGTGGATAGTAGCCAGGTCAATTAAGGAGTTAAAATAAATACTTTGACGTTCCCACCTAACTACAAGACGACGATATTTGCGTTGAACACAGCGCGAAACAGCGTTCTTGCTGAAATCTAGGAACGGCAATTTTGATTGGTCTACCCTTGTTTTTCCGGTTTTTCCAAACTCTTTTTGGTATTT
>JBCCSG010000473.1:0-4745 GCA_039200565.1 Cyanobacteria bacterium P01_D01_bin.50
AATGTAAATGGATTTACTAGTTTTATTGAGAAACAATACTATATTTACGTTAACTTATTTTGTGCCTATTGCCCTTAGTTAGCAAGAGGAGAATCAGCAAGATGAATCGAATTTTTAACTCCTAACTCCTAACTCCTAACTCCTAACTCCTAACTCCTAACTCCTAACTCCTAACTCCTAACTTACTAATTATTTCTTTTTCCTTGATCTGCCAAAATTGGTGGACCTGCGGTTACTACTATAATTTTATCTGGATGAAGTAACTCACGTGCGGCTTGATTTACTTTTTCTGTAGTGACTGCTTGAATTTTTTGAGTATAGTTTCGTATTTCTTCCGTGCCTAAACCTAATGCGTTATTTTTAATCATCCTGTAGGTTAATTCATCTGGGGAAGCGAGAGAAACGTTATAATTACCAGCCAAATTACGTTTTGCCATCTTCACTTCTGCATCGGTTACACCCTTTTTGTGTAAGTCTTCTAGTAGTTGACGCGTGCTGGCGATCGCCTTTGTTGTATCTTCTGGACTGGTTTGCATTTCAATCAAAAATGTTCCAGAATTTCTACCTGCTAGGAAGCTACTAAAGATACCGTAAGTCAAACCCAAATTGTCGCGTACTTGAGAACCAAGTCTACTCGATAAAGTATCTCCACCTAAGATATTATTTAAAACAATTGCTGCATAATATCTAGAGTCTTGGCGGTTAATTGCTTTACTTCCCATGAAAGTAATTGCTTGGGATTTACCGGGAACTAGTGGATTAACGCGGACAATTGATGTAGGTAAATTTACTGGTGGATATTTGACTTTGGGCTTTTCCCCCGAAACTCGCCAATTTCCTAATTCTCTTTGAATAAGTTTTTTTGCTTCGGCTGGCTCAAAGTCACCAACTAAAGCTAGTACTGTAGTATCGGGACGATAATGTTTTTGATGAAAATTTACTACATCGCGACGAGTAATTTGCTGTAAACTCTCCTTTGAAGGAAAACTGTGGGAAGGATGTGTTTTCGGAAAAATAGCTTGTAAAAAAGTTCTTTCAGCAACTTCTTGAGGATCGTCTAAATCCTGCTTGAGGGCTGTTAAAGCTTGTTGGCGGGTTATTTGCAATTGCTTGCTGGGAAAAGTCGGATTTTCGATCGCATCTCCTAGAGTTTCGATCAACACTGATAAATCATCCGACAAGCTGTTACCTTCAATATACACACCTTCACGGTAAGTGGTAAAGTCTAAACTTGCGCCGCAATCTTCTAAAATTCTAGCGATACTCAGAACATCTTTATCTTGGGTTCCATTCATCAAATTCTCTGCTACTAAAGATGCTAACCCTGCAATATTCTCCGAGTCGAATTCTGCACCAGCTTTGATATATCCACCCAAAGTTACTGTTGGAGTACTTTTATCTGGTAACAGTAAAATCTCTAAACCATTAGGTAAAATAAATTTTTCTGGTAGAGTTCGATTTTTTGAAGCAATAGTCGAATTTACTTGTGGTAGATACTTCGTTACATCCTCGTTTGCTCTAGCACTTTTAGAGAAGTGTTCGTTGTGTTCTAATTTAACTTCTTCACTAGGGGCTTTTTCTTGAGCTTTTAACTCAGTTGGTTTAAAAAAACCTAATGTTCGTTTTTGCGGTTTAAGATATTTTTGGGCTACACGTTGTACATCTTGGACTGTTACTTGTTGAATGGCTGCTAAATAACGGTCTGTATAAGTATAATCACCAGTAGTAGCTTCATCATTACCCAACTGCATTGCTAAAGAAGTAATGTCGCGATTACTTAAAATTACTGAAGCTTTTAACTGAGCTTTTGCTCTATTTAATTCTTCTAAGGTAACTTCTTTATTCCCTAACTTAGCAATTTCGAGATCAATTATTGATTCAATTTTGGATAAGTTTTGACCGGAATTTGCCGTTACTAACAGTTCATACCAACCTGCGTCTTGTAAACTAACTACACTCGCTTCAATGTCACTAGCTTTTCCCGAATCTAATAAAGCTTGATAAAGACGGGAATTTTTTCCTTCAGCTAGTATATAATCCATTACATCCAAAGCTGGTACATCCTCGTGTTTTGCAGAAGGTAGGGGATATATAGCTTGCAGTAAGGGCGCAGATCCGGGTTGTTTTAGTACAATTGGTTGGGAATTTTTAGTTATATTATCTGAAACAGAAGGGGAAAATGTTTTATTAACTACGATTTTTTCTAAATATTTTATATTTTTATTTCTAGGTATTTTTCCAAATATTTCTTCTACAGCTTTAATGGTTTTAGCAGTTTCAAAATTACCAACAATTACTAATACTGCATTGTCAGGGCTGTAAAAGTTCTTGTAATACTGCTTCACCTGCTCTACAGTAAATTCTTCCACATCTTTGTCAGTACCACCTACAGGTAATCCATAAGGATGATTGGGAAAAGCTGCACGCATCAAAGCCCTATTCAGTCTATACTCTGGACTATTTTCATAACCCTTCAATTCTGAAATTACTACTTGTTTTTCACTTTCTAACTGCTTCGTTTCAATAACAGCATTCTGCATTCTATCTGCTTCTAAAGTCAAAAGCGCTTTTAATTTATTGCGTTCTGATGTACTGTAATATACCGTTTGATCGTGACTAGTAAAAGCATTTGAATCACTACCTAAGGCACTAAAAATTCTTCCAAACTGTACGGGACGATTTTTTGTGCCTTTGAACATCATGTGTTCCAACTGGTGAGCGATACCATTCAAACCTTCTTTTTCGTTGCGAGTTCCCACTTTATACCACATCTGTACGCTTACCACTGGTGCCGTGTGTACTTCCTTGGTTATGACTGTAAGACCATTTTCTAATGTGGTTTTACGAACATTTTCTGCAACTTTTAGTATTCTATTTTCTTTTGTCACTAATTCTTTTTTATTATTTACGCATTTAGACACAGTTATCATTTTACTGTAGCTAAATTCACCCCCAAAAAATAGAACTAGGATCGCCGCTAGCCCTAGAACTAAAGAGGTAAAACTACAAATACGCAATAACCTAAAATATACAAACATTTATTTGCTTGATTTATCTGTAAGCTGAACTACAGATTTTTTTCCATGAATATAGTCTAATCTACAGAATTAATCTGCTGCCTCGGCAACAGTACATAAATTGCTTATTCTACAGATAAAAGTAATTAATTTCAACTATATCTACTATTTCATTTTTGGTTCAATTGCAAATAGATTCCAAAGCTAAACTCTCTGTATCAGGAATAAAAGCAATTGCACAGAAATAACCGCTTATTTGCTGCTTATTTGATTCTAAAAAAAATGATCGAAAAAAAGTAGTCGGCAGTTGGTAATCGAAAAATGATATCGTGACCAAACAATAAAATGGATACAAGCCCCTCGATTCATCGATGGGGTAACACTTTTGACTTCCCCAAAGCGGTTGACGGGCACCCATTAAATTTTTTTTAGAAGAAAAAATTTTAAAGTCAGATAATTTTTCGATCTAAAATCACAGTATTTCAGGAACGATCGCAATTGTCACAAGATCCTGCTTTAGTCAGCATAGGAGCACCCTAGGAGTAAAAGGCGGCCAGTTGCGGCGATTCATATATTTTTTTAAGATACTTAGTACGAGAAAAAAATACGTGTTTACTTAAAACGGAATTATTTATTCATGTGATTACTAATCTAAAGTCTACAATTTAATTTTTGGTTAAATTGCGAATAAATTCCAAAGGTAAATTGTCAGTATCAGCAATAAAAGCAACTTCATAGATACAATCGCCTATTTGCTGCTGAGTTGGTTCTAAAAGTATCTTCAAAGGCTTTATTAATTCTGGTTGCTTGTGGGATGCTTCGGCAAAATTTTCTTTAGTGCTTTTCAACCAACTCGGTAAATCGGATGTAAGCTCAGTAATATCGAATGATAAATGATAATAACCAACATAATGTTCGTCAGTAAATGCATCGGCAGCGGGTTTTGGTTGAGGAATTTGAATTAATTCAATTCTTCCTCCCAATCCCTCCATCCAACAAGCCAAAGTATAACCCGTAGTAAAGCGCTCGCATACTTGAAAACCCAACTGTTCGTAAAAGGCGATCGCACAAAGGATATCCGCAGTCCGAATAGAAGCGTGGTGCATCTTAAAATATGATTGAAACATTTGATAATGTTGGTTAGGAGTATCCGCCCAGGCGACTGGAACCCATTCAAAATTATAAGAGCGAAAAAATTTTGAATGGGAACCCTGCGACTCCTAACATTTCACATTATTATTCAAACAACCTGAAATAAGGATAGCGTACTGGAACGCCAGGTTCTTTTTCTAAATCAAAGTTTATTACCTGCCAGCAAGATTCGGGTGAAATCTCATCGGGACTAAAATCTACTGGTAAGCCATACAATCGCGCAGAAGTAGCTTCTGAGTTTT
The DNA here is from genome assembly GCA_039200565.1 of Cyanobacteria bacterium P01_D01_bin.50. Classification (GTDB taxonomy): domain Bacteria; phylum Cyanobacteriota; class Cyanobacteriia; order Cyanobacteriales; family Nostocaceae; genus Rivularia. The sequence goes on from JBCCSG010000473.1 coordinate 4,412, forward strand.
TTCCTCCGCGCCATGGCGAACTACGTTCCAAATAACCACTCATCAACTCTCGATAGCGACCAGCAATAATCACTTTAGTAGCCCGATAGCCTTGAGTATACAGCTTATCAAGCGCTTCGTGAATTTCAAACCTAATCCCATCGGGATGAGTATGCTGACGATACCATTCATCTTTCCATCTGCGCCAATGCCGCCCAGATTGGAGGTGAATTAATTCACTGGTTTCCGGATTCGCTTCAAAAGCCCCGTGTCGAGGGCACAAATAAGTATCAGTTAATGTCAGTGCCGGAATCGTTTGACGGCAATGGGGGCACTGAATTTCGGGACCGAATAT
>JBCCSG010000474.1:0-4707 GCA_039200565.1 Cyanobacteria bacterium P01_D01_bin.50
GGATATTCAAGTAAATGGAACTGCAGCGCTCAATCCAATTTCTCCCAGTGGAATTGCTGCATCTAATTTTAGTTCTGGTGAATCAGGTAATATTTATATTTCTGCATCAAATCTAGCTCTTACGCAAGGTGGTACAATCAACGCTAGTAATTTTGGACAGGGAGATAGTGGAAATTTAGACATAAACGTTTCGGGTACAATAAAACTTGTAGATGCAGATCCACAAACTTTATCTCCCACGAACATAGGTTCAACTGTATTTCGAGAAGGCAACGGTGGTTCTTTAAATTTAAATACATCTAAGCTAATTGTAGAAGATGGCGCAACTGTTAATACTTCATCTCTTAATAGTGGTAATGGTGGCAAAATTACAATTAATGCTTCAGAATCTATAGAAGTTAAGGGTATTAGCCCAAACAGTCCGATAGCAAGTGCTATTGGTGCATCAGTTCCAGTTTTCCCTGTAGCTTTTCGCCAAAGTTTTGGACTTCCCGATAAACCCAGCGGAAATGCTGGGGATATAACTATCAACACTCCTAAATTTCAGATAAACAACGGAATAGTTGCTGTAAATAATGAAGGAGTGAAAGATGGGGGAAATTTAATTGTAAATACGGATTCCTTACGACTTGATAATAAGGGTATAGTATTAGCTGATACAGTATCTGGAGAAGGTGGAAATATTTTCTTAAATATAAAATCTGACTTAATATTACAAAAAAACAGCATTATAAATGCTAGGTCATCAAGAACGGGTAATGGTGGTAATATTACGATTGATTCTCCCATTATCGCAGGTTTTGAAAACAGCGATATCGTAGCCAGTGCGGTAAAAGGGAACGGTGGCAATATCAATATAAAAACTCAAGGTATTTTTGGTTTACAATTCCGCGAGCAATTGACTAATGAAAGCGATATTAATGCAAGTTCTCAGTTTGGTTTAAGCGGACAAGTAGTATTACAACAGCTTGACTTTAATCCTGTTAATAATTTAATTAAACTACCATCTAATTTTGAAAATACGACTCAAGTGAAAGATGGATGTAGAGCTTCTGTAGGACAGAGATTTATTGTATTGGGAAGAGGTGGATTACCACAAAACCCCAGTAACTTGTTTAATGGAAGTCAAGTCTTAATTCAGTTATTGGATTTAATTGCGGAAGAAAAAATACCATCTAATACTTCATTTCAAAATAATAATAATAATTACGATAACCAACAAAAATCAATCATAGAAGCAACTGGTTTTAGTCGCAATAAAAATGGAGAACTAGAGCTTGTTGCTTCTTCACATACAGATTTTAAAATAAATCACATAAATAATTGTAGTGGAGAAACTAACCAGGGTAAACGTAAGAGAATTTCAGTAAATGGCAAATAAAAACAGTGCAAGTTGCGACCATTCCTAACTGTAATAAAAGCAAAGGCATATCGCAATATCTTGGTAGAGCAGCGATAAGCCGCTCACGCATATCAAAAATCCTCTATTATTCCGATTCTCCCAGGAGGATTGAAAAATATTATGAATCAAAATACTGTTACCAATAATTCATTATCAAAAATAATATTTGTAATATTTTAACTTTTTTTAATTTTGTATCTAATACTATTCAATTAGCATTTATTGCAATTAATCCTCATTAAGCAGCAAGACATTATAATGTGTTAGCTGTAGGAATGATTGCAGTTTTGGGGCAATGCGTATATTGAAAAGAGTTATTAGTTATTGATGTAATCTCGCTTTGAGGTAGTTGGAATGTCTATATCTTGCGATGCTATTTGGGTCAGCGGTAGTCCTTCTTTGAGATGTTTAAGTACACCTTTAATAAATAAATTAATCAAATATACAAATATTTCAGGATGGGAATATATTCAATCGATGGATGAACCTGCCTGTATCGATACAGCTGTCGCATTACTACATAGTTATCTGATAACCAAAAAAGGACCATTGCATTTAATTGGTCATGGTATTGGTGGTACTATTGCATTAATGTTTGCTCGTAAATATCCTCAATTTGTAAAGTCTCTAACCTTACTTTCAGTTGCAGCGCAACCTGCGAAAACTTGGCATGTTAACTATTATCAACAACGTCAAATATACACTCTGAGTAAAGCAGAAGCTTTATTGAATACTCTTCATAATGTATTTAGAGATAAATACCCTTGTTGTTTACAAAATTTAATCGATAATTTTTATAGAGATTTAGATAATTTACCATTGACGCATTCGTTGCTGAAAATAGAAAATTTGCCATTGGATGGAGTTTCTGTACCATTAATGGTATGTGGCGGACAAATAGACATGATTTTAGGTTATCCTGATTTACATGAATGGAAAAAATTGTTAAAACCAGATGATATTCTTTGGAAATGTCATCAAGGAGGTCATTTTTTCCACTATTTTTATCCGGAGATAGTTAGCCAACAGATATCAAATTTTTGGCGATTGCATGAATTACATGAACTAGAAAAAAATGTTGTAAGTACTTAACTAAAAAAAATACTATTTTAAGGTAAATAAAATAATATGCAAAAAATTCTTATGGGTGCCCGTCAGATGTAGAAGATTTTTGACATATTTAGTCATGCCTGTTACAACACAGTCAAAAATCTAAGTTTAATTTGTAATAACGTCTTGATGTAATGAGTCTGATGAACTCAGAGTTAAGGGTGCCCGTCAGTTGCACAAAAACATCACCATGCTGAGAAGTGTTTCCGTCTGAAATCCTAAGTATAGAGAATTTATGCCAAATTATGACCTATTAAATTTTGAGAATTACTGTCAAAGGTTGCCATGAGAATTTTTTTCTCCTAAACAATTCTCATAGGTACCCGTCAAATTATAAGCTGTGAAATATTGGGAAACTCTGCAAATGAAAATCCTCAGCAATCGGGGGATACAAAAGTGTATCGCTTAAATTCAGAGGAGTTTTAATTATGGCAAAAATAGCTATTTTTTATGGTAGTACTTCCGGTATAACTGAAGAAATCGCTACGAAAATACACGAAAAATTTGGTGAAGCTTTGTGCGATCTTTACAGCATGGAAGAAGATTTCACCAGCGTTGATGAAATGCTTGAGTACGATTATTTACTCTTTGGTTGTTCTACCTGGGGCTCTGGCGAAGTGCAAAATGATTGGCGCGATCCGTTATTTGAAATGGAAATGGACAAACCAGATTTTACAGGTAAAACCATTGCGTTATTCGGTGCGGGAGATTATGCGAGCCACGGCGAACAGTTTGTCAGCGCATTAGGAACTTTGTACGATCACTTCAAAAAATTAGGTGCAACTTTTGTTGGTGAGTTTCCCACCGACGGCTATACCTACGAATATTCCTTTGCTGTGCGCGATGGTAAATTTGTCGGATTACCTATTGATGAAGTGAATGAAAGTGAGAAAACTGATGAGCGTATCGCACGTTGGTTTGAGGTATTGAAACCGCATTTTTCTGCCGCATCCCTCGAAACTGCGTGACGGGCACCCTAGATAATTTTTTTAGAAGAACAAAATTATCTAGTGCTTCACCTTCGTCAACTTTGCGGGGTAATTTTCTCCCCCTGCCTCCCCTTGCTCCCGAGGCGAACCCTCACCAAGGCTTAGTTGGTTTGCTAGAGTACTAGGGGAAGCCTTGAATTTTCAACAATAGCGCCTAAATCAGACTTAATTAACATCAAATTAACGAACTCCTAGCAAGAAAGCTAGGAGTTTTTACTTAATTATGCGGTTCGGGTAGATAAGGCAGTTCCTTTAATATCAAGTGGCGTGCACCCCAATCCCCCTGAAAAAAGAGGGCTAAGTGGGCAGTGCTATTATTAATTTTCCGCTTTACAGCTATTGTTCAGAGGTTCTGAAACTACTTGGCTTAAACCAACTGAAGTTAATAATTGATTCCAATTAAGCATGACATTTGAGTCATAAGGAGAATTACAGCGTTGTTGAGCTACATCGGCGATCGCTTCGTGCCAAATACCAGCTTCTGCATAAATTTTTGAACGGTGCTTTGGTTGTGACTTATTTAACTTCATCCGCATAGCTAGATTAGGTTTGATTCGTTCTACCCAGCCTTCAACAGTTATAGTATCAAATGTTTCTTCTGAACCACAATCTATTGAGAGGTACCAATGATATTGCTTGCCAACCTCTAAAGCTGGAGCCTCAGGAGGAAGGGTAAACGCAAAAATTCCTTGTTCTTTGGGAAGCGTAATATTAGTTTCATAAACTAAATCATCGTTATCATCGAGTAATACGAATTCGGCTGTTTGTGCTTTAGATTTAGTGACTTTCCAAAAAAATTTTGGGTGCCCTTCAAAGGTTAATCCGAATTTGTCTTCAGGCATTAAAGAAACTAAACGCCGCTCTTTCTCAGCACAACCACCACGAGTTGCTCCTCCAGCAGTTCTTCCGAGTGTTCCTAGATTTGGTGTTTTAAAATTCTGACTAATTAAATCTGTCCGGGTTTTTTGCATATCTTCAAATGCCCCTCGAGAATTAGCTTGCACTGAAATCGCTGAAACAATAGACAGTGCAACTGATACAGGAATCGCTGCCAGATATAAATTTTTTTTAATCCAAGTAAGAAGGCAAACCTCTTGTAAATTCATATTATTTGCCGATTTAAATTGATGTTTTATTAACTTATGAAGGAGGCGCAAGGCGCTACCTTTAATATTTAGTATTCCCACACTCAACCCCAAACTCTCA
>JBCCSG010000475.1:0-4688 GCA_039200565.1 Cyanobacteria bacterium P01_D01_bin.50
ATACTTGCAAACAACTTTTTTCTAAGGTTAATACCGATTTTCGCTTGTCTTGACAAGGAAATTCTTGAATAGCTGCATTTTCACAATGATAAGCAAGTATTTTATTCCCTAAGTGTTGTTCGCTGACTACACCAGTTTTTGGTTCTATATAATAAATATCTGGCTGTACTTCACCCCAATCAATTGCTAATCCTAATCCCCAACTTGCTTGAATTTCACATCTAGAAGAATTAACATCTAATAAGCCGCTGGCAACAACATTACCTACTGGTTGCACTAAAACTGCTAAATTAATCAAACGTAAGTCAATTCCCGACTTTTGCCAATAAAGCAAACTTCTAGCACTAAATAATTGACTCCAAATATGTTTTAAAGCAAAAGCTATTTCTTTCTCTTCGCTACAGCAAAATACAGAGTCATATAGCCCAGAAATATCATCTGTCTTTTTTATAGCAGATGGTATGGCAAGGCTTGGACGAAAAATTAAGCATTGACTTTCCCATGTTTTGATTGCTTCATAAATTAAAAAGTGTAACTCAGCAGGTAAACTCGAACTCATGATTTCCTGGCGCAAGCATAAAGCTACTTGCTGTAGTTGCCGCCAATTATCAACATCCAAATGTAAGGAAGAATCTGTTAATTCCCCAACTAGCCCTTGAGAAGTACCCTCGTTTTCTAGATATTCATGCAATTTGTTTGCTGCAACTACAAATCCAGGCATTACTGGATACCCGCGTTGCATCATCGTGCTCAGATTGAATGCTTTATCACCAACTTGAGTGCGATTCGATTGTTTTATTTCATTCAGCCAATAGAGTTTATCCACTCAAACAATTCTGAAAAATCTAAGGGCTATCTTTACCATTTGAAAAGTTAGCTTTTGACTACTAGATATTAGTTTCTTACTGTATTACTGCCCTAGCAATTGCTTATACCCAACAATTCGAGAGTATTATTAATGCTAATTTTTCTCAAGACTTAAAAAATTTTTACTTTTAAAGACTTATGAGCTACACCTTGAGGGAAATTTAAGAGGAAAATTAATTGAAATGCAAGCGTTCTAAATTACATTTCACTTTACCTCTATCTGTAGAAGTATTTTTTGAAAAATTGTTTACATTGAAAAAATACTTAGAAAAAAAATTTATATTTATTTAAAGATTATATCATATTGGATCAACTCTTTTATGTTAGCGATCAAAAAATTACTTGTATTTACTTCGACGACTTTGATAACTAAAACGAGGAGTTAAGCATTCTAAGGTAAGGCTTGAGCTGCCATGAATTGGGGACAGATGTGGCGAACTAAAAACTTTTCCCCACTCACTACTTACTATTCAGAATTACCAGCAATTTTGGGTTGTGAAGAGTAATAGACCCGAAATTAAAATACAGTAGCTTTAGCCGATAATTTTCCTCCATTAACGGTAAGAACTTGTGATGAATTTAACCATTGAGAATCAAAAGAACCCAAATGAGTAGTAGTAATCAGGGTTTGAAATCTATCTTCAATAGCATCAAGTAATTGATTTTGACGCGAAGGATCTAACTCAGCCAAAACATCATCGAGTAAAAGCAGTGGTGGCTCTCCAACGACTTCTTCAATCAGCTGTAATTCTGCTAACTTCACGGCTAAAACCAAAGTTCGTTGCTGCCCTTGAGAGCCATACTGACGTGCGGGGGTATCATTAATTATCAATTCCACTTCATCTCGATGGGGACCTACCAGAGTAGTACCTTGATGCATTTCAGCAACTGTTCGCTGTTGAATTTTATCTAAAAAAGCTTGCTGAACTTGTTCTGGATTATTTTCAGATAAAGGTATATTAGGCGCGTACTTTATCTGAAGCTTTTCAGTAGAATAACTTATATTAGAGTGCCATAATTTTGCAATGGGAGCGAGTCGCTGTATAGCACGTTCCCGTCGTCGAATTACCCGCGTACCTGTAGTAACTAACTGAGTATCCCATAGTGCTAATTGGGATAGTAAAGATTTGTCATATACATTCTCCTTCTGGCTCCTCAAAAAAGCATTTCGCTGTCGCAAAACTTTTTGATACTGCTGCAAAATATGAGCATATATAGGTTCAAGTTGAACTAACAAAGTATCCAACCAGCTACGGCGATTCTCAGGACCACCACGAACCAAATCCAAATCTATTGAAGAGAACTCTACTGCATTTAGAACACCGAGAAAATCCATCTGGCGACGGAGATTTTCGCTATTAAGATTAACCGTGCGGCGACCGTTACGACGTAAAGTTAAAATAAGTTCGCTAACTCCAGTTTCCCGTTTTAAACTAGCACTTACTTGAGCAAAAGATGCTTGATTATTTACTAAATCCTGATCGCGAGAAGTACGGTGCGATCGCAATGTTGCAAGTAGCTCTACAGCTTCGAGTAAATTAGATTTTCCTTGGGCATTATTGCCAACTAAAATAGTTTTTGGAGCGATAAATTCTACATGCTGTTCTTCATAATTGCGAAAATGTCTGAGAATCAGGTTTTTGAGGAACATAAAACAGTTGATTGTTAGTTGTTAGTTGCTAGTAGTAGTTTTTATGGTAAATACCCAAAATTCTTTTCTTTTCCCCCATCTCCCCACCTCCCCACCTCCCCATCTCCCTACCTCCCCATCTACTCTCTACCCGCTTAGTCGAGTACTAGGAGTCTATTGATGCATTGTGCTGGGGGAAAAGATATTCTATACCTATGTTTTTTCTTTTGATTGCTGTTTATAACTATAGAATCAATTAATCAACTTACCTTCCTAATAAGTAAGTCGGCAGAAATAAACCCAACTATATTACGGAATGTAAACTTGCTCCAAACCCTTGTTATTACTCACTATTCACTATTCACTACTCACTTGCCCGGCATAACAATTAAACGCCAACCTACTTAATTCCCACCTAACTACTAACCACTAACCACTAACAACTGTTTAAACATTTTTCTTCCCAATAATCCGAAAGAATAACTTTTCCAATTCCACCCAAACAAACATCAAAGCACTAAAGCCTAAACAAACTCCCAATTCCGTCAAACTGATAATATCAGTACCGAAAAAAGCTCGTAGGGGTGGAACGTATACTAACATTAACTGCAAAGTGGTAGTTAAAACAACAGCCGCTAGTAAGTAAGGATTGGAGAAGGGATTGATTTCTATAGTTAATTGGTTGTTAGAACGAATTGCGATCGCATGTCCCATTTGAGCAATACATAAGGTAGTAAATACCATTGTTTTCCAACGTTCGGGATCTAGTCCGTTTGTGTCAGGAATTCCCCCATGAGTATGAAAGTAAGCCCACCGCATCAGAATAATCGTAATAATGGCGAAAATAATGCCGATGCGAATCATATATGAACCTAAACCCCTGGCAAAAATACTTTCACGGGGACTAAAAGGTGAACGTTTCATCACATCAGGTTCAGGAGGTTCAACAGCTAATGCTAAAGCAGGTAAACCATCAGTTACCAAATTCATCCACAAAATTTGTAGCGGTGTTAAAGGAACACCTCCCATGGGTAATAAAATCGGTGAAGCAGCAATTGTAATCACTTCGCCGATGTTGCTACCGAGAATATATTTAATAAAGCGGCGAATATTGGTATACACCACTCTACCTTCCTTAGTTGCGGCGACAATGGTAGCAAAATTATCATCTAAGAGCACCATATCGCTGGCTTCTTTACTAACATCCGTACCCGTAATTCCCATTGCAATACCGATATCGGCTTGTTTAAGGGCTGGTGCATCATTAACGCCGTCGCCAGTCATGGCAACAAATTTATCACGACGTTGTAGCGCTTGGACAATTCTTAATTTGTGTTCCGGCGAAACTCTAGCGTAGATACTTACATTATCGACGTTTTTTTCAAGTTCGGAATCGCTCATCCGCTGCAATTCTTGGCCAATCAGCACTTTATCGTCAGAATTAGCAATACCCAAATCAGTGGCGATCGCCCGTGCTGTTAATTGATGATCTCCGGTAATCATTATCGGACGAATTCCGGCTTCTCGGCATTCATTAACCGCTGCTCTTACTTCCGGGCGTGGTGCGTCGAGCATTCCCACCAATCCCAACCATACTAGTTCTTGTTCGCATTGCTCGGAGGAATTTTCTGGTGGTTTTTCTTGTAAAGCTTTGTAAGCGAAACCCAATACTCGCAAACCTTCACCAGCCATGCGATCGTTTTGTGCTAAGACATTTTCTCGTTGTTCTTGAGTTAGTTCAACTGCACTATTTCTGACATAAACCTGGGTACAGCGTTGCAAAATTAATTCTGGCGAACCCTTGGTAAACATTAAATAATTTTCATTATTATTTAACAGATTACTAATTGCCGGATCGACATCGCCAAGGGGTGAAAAACCAGTATCTATCTGTTCTACCTGACAAATTACACTCATCCGCTTCCGTTCAGAAGAAAAAGGAAACTCGCCAACCCGGGGTAATTTACTATTCCACTGGTCTTGTTCTATTCCCCCTTTTGCTGCTAATGTTACTAAAGCACCTTCTGTAGGGTCGCCGAGAATTATCCAATCACCTTTTTCCTGTTGGAGAACTGCATCATTACAAACAGCGCAGGGTACTAATAAAGGTGGAATTTCTGGATGTTCTTGAATATCAATCCTTTTACTATCTAACTCAAAATCACCTTTGGGAATGTAACCTTCTCCAGTA
>JBCCSG010000476.1:0-4657 GCA_039200565.1 Cyanobacteria bacterium P01_D01_bin.50
CACAGAATCACCAAACCATTGGTTCCAAAACCTTGCCATTACAAAGTAAATGGGTGGGTGATGTTGATCCTCTTTTACCAAGCCATTAATTGTGCCAATTAAGCTTTTTTCCGAATTGACACTTTGATACTGTCGTAACTTTTCAACTCCAATTACATCACCATTAAATACCTCTTGAGTAACTTCCGGTATTGTATAACCAGATACCCGAAGTAAAGTATAAGTTTCATCATGCCAATAAGCTCTTTTTTCGAGATTGGCAAATCGAAAAAATACTCCTAATATTAATAGACTGATAATCAGAATTCTTAACCAAACAGGAGGAAATTCCCACCTTTGTTTTAGTGTTCTGTTCATATTGTGTGGATATCTATAAACACTAAAAATTATCAAATAAGAAATACTTAATTTCAATCATTATTTTATACCTCCTTCGTAAAGTTTTGAAGAAATCATGTGAGGTAATCATGAATTTCTAATTAGCTTCTTTGCCCGACTTACTAATGGTATTGAATCTAATTGATTTTTCATTTTTGCTTGAAGATTTAGCTGGCTAACATACAGCTTTGGTGTTGAATTTAGTGAATCAGGAGATGAAGAAGCTTCTGCATGTTTTTGGTAAACTAAACAAGCTCCAACTCCCAATTCGCGGTTAGAATTTTCAAAACAAAGATTTACTGATAGTAAGCCACGTCTTCTGAAGAATGAATGGAAAATTTCTTTTGTCCAAATGTTAGGTTTTCCCAACACCAACAAAAAGCCAGATTCAGCAATAGTCGGTTCAATTTCCTTCCATAGCTGCTTCATTGCTGCCAAGGTATCTGGTAAATCTAAGATAATCATCTGAAATTGAGATAAATCCTTCTGTTGTGAAGGTAAGCATTCCAGATAAACCTGTTCTTTTACACCGACTTTGTCACACCAAGTTTCCACATCAGCTAAAGCTTCTGAGGAATTAACATAAGTAATATCTAAACGAGGTAAGTCGGCTAAATCGGATAGCAGTTGTTTATTTGCACCCTTCCAATAAAGAAGTTTAATTCGGGAGTTAAGACGATGAATTTCTTGAATCAATTCGTAAGTCTTTAAGCGAATATCAAAGGCTTTGTCGTTTCTAGGTAGATTTTCGAGGTGCAACACCCTTTTATCATGTTCTAGACGAAAAGGCGCTTCAATTTCACCATGCAAGACATAGCGGTATAATTTGTGCCATATTTCTTGCTGATTATAACAATCTATCAGCTTTCGATGACCTGCCGCTGCAATTTGTTCCGCCTTCTCGGGGTTATTTAGATAAAAATCTATCTTTTGGAGTAGTTCATTTTCGTCTCCATAGCATTCTAAGTGAACGCCTTCTTGGAAAAGAGAAAATAAGCCAGACTGAGGACTTAAGCGATCGGTAAGTAGGAAACCCCCTGCCATCAACACTTCAAAAATGCGCCGATTACTATCTCCATTTAAACCACAATTTAAGACTATTCGCGACTTGGTATAGTCTTCCAAAGATTCAATATATGGCTTACGGCTAATATCAATATTTATACCAGAATCCTGTAAAAATTTTAGAAGTCTACTGCGGTAAACGTGTTGTTTAGACTGAGAACCCCGAAAAACGATATCGTAGGATTTAGATTCTTGTTTTTGAGGAATATAATGGTTGATAACAGGTGTTCCTGGAAGCCAAAAGACGTTTCTTAATCCTGCTTCCACAAAGAAATGTAAATGCTGAACCCCTTGATAACCCCAATGGTAATCGCACTGAAAAAGTTTACAATATTCAACAATACTAGTCAGCGAACCATCGCCCAGGTGAAAAGTATCACCAATCTTCATGACTTTTGGGCATGTGAATTTTTCTAATCCCCGTGGGATAAAGCTCATATTCCTGGCAGTCAACTGCACAAAATCCGGAGAAAAGGTACTAGGCAATTGATCTAAAATGATATCAGTAGAAAATTCTCCCTTGGGAACAGCAATGGCTTTACCTGCCTTTACTGCTTCCGGTGGTGGAGAGGGACAAGCAATTACTATTTGATGCTTATTTTCTTCTAATCGATCTAAATCTAGCTGTGAAATTGATATCGAGGAAGAAATAATACGAAGTTCTTTAACCATTGAGGTATTTGTAAAAATTGAGAGATGTAAACATGATGGCCAATCACTTTTTTTGGCGTTGCTGATTGAAAGTATGAATCAATTTGCCCAAAAAAGAAAATCTAAATTCATACTCCGTCGGGTGGCAACGCCCTTTTTTTGTACAAGTTTATAATGCTGGAATGCTATGGACTTTAAGATGAGATTAAGGCTTGAGCCTGAACTAAATCATCAGGAGTATTAATTTCCAAAACAACCTTTTGAGTCAGACAAACCCGAATAGAAAATCCATGTTCGAGCACTCGCAATTGCTCCAAACCTTCACACTCCTCTAATGGAGTAGGTTCCATTTGAGCATATTGAGCAAGGAAATTTCTTTCAAAGGCATAAAGTCCTAAATGGTGGAACACCGGTACTTCCCCACTATTACGAAAATAAGGAATAGGAGAGCGGGAAAAGTAAAGGGCATTACCAAGACGATCGCACACTACTTTAACTGAATTAGAATCTAAGTAGGATTTATCCATATCTAAAGGACAACCTAGAGTTGTCATAGGTGGTAACTCTCCTTGAAGATAAGGACTTATCAACTCAGTTAACATTTGGGGAGTAACAAAAGGTTGATCTCCTTGGACATTAGCTATGGCGCTCATATGGGGATAGCGCAAAGCAACTTCAGCAACTCTATCGGTACCTGTAGCACAATCGGAGCTAGTCATTTCAACTTCTCCGCCAAATTTTTCCACGCAATCGGCAATAAGTTCGCTATCTGTAGCGACAACTACTTTACTAAAATGAGGACAGCTTTTCGCCGCTTCGTAAACTTTTTGTACCATTGGGCGATCGCCAATCATTACTAATGGTTTTCCGGGGAATCGGGTTGAGTTGTAACGAGCAGGAATAACAGCAAGGATATTCATAGTTGTTTCTACCTAATAATTTACTGATTTATTCGTTTTTTCAAGAAGCACTTTACTACTGCCGGGGCGCTTTCTAGATACACGAACTGATATCCCTGAAAAATTAACCTTTTTGATGCCTTCTGGTTTAATTGCTGCCTCCCTATATGGGGACTTTCAAGCCAACAGCTTTTAATAATAAAAAGAAAGGAAGTTAAACTTCCTTTGAAATGAGCTTACAAGCTTATAGTGTTAGAATTGGAGGCTACATCAAGTAATAACTACCACACTAAGCAAAAGTAAATACATCTGAAGTGATAGCGTTTGCTTGTACTCCTAGCAATAGAGCCAATTGTTCATCACCGCTCATAATCCAAGTATCGTTTGCATTGCTTGAATTACCTGGGATGATAGTTAGTTGCCCAAAGTTTAAATCACCAGATAGCCCTAACAAATCTTCGCCTACTGTAAAATCATTAATGGTATCAGTACCCTGTTCATGTGCTAAGATAAAAATGTCTTGTCCAGAACCCCCACTGAGCAAGTCATTACCACCAGCACCAGTAATCAGGTCATCGCCACCACCACCCTCAATGATATTGTCATTGGTATTACCTTTAAGTTGATCGTCATAGGCTGTACCAATAATGTGATCGATGCCGGTTAAAGTATCTTCGCTGCTTTCAATCCAGTCATACCAAGTATTTGCAATCTTCTCATAACCTTCGATTGAAGGATGAACGCCGTCAAAAATGTCATCTACCGTTAACGCTTTATTGACATCAACAAAAGTAACTTTTTTGCCTTCTGCTACTTTTTCCTCGACAATTCCCGGTATTTGATCGTTGTAAGTCTCAGCATTCTCACTCTGAGTCGGCCTCAAAGTTTCATCTATCGGCGCAATCGAAGCTACCAAAACATGAGTTGTTGGCGAGTGGTTGGTAATTTTATCTATTAGAGCACTCAAACGCTCGTCAGCTTTGTCAGGATTGGTATTGCTTTTTGTATCGTTAGTACCAATCATCAGCAGTACCATGTTTGGCTGCTGTGCGTTCAACCAACCTTTGATATTGTTGGAGATAAAGTTAATGGTTTTACCACCATATCCTTCATGTTCGTTATCCTCAAAATCACCAGTTTTTTGCGAACCAACAAAATCTACTGCTTCACCTAAACCATCAGCAATCAAAAATTGATCCAAGAAATTTCGGTAGCCACCGGTATCGTTGTTTTGAGGCAGATTCGCAAATTCGGTATTTACGAAACCATATGTAATCGAATCGCCGACAGGTAAAATCTTGTATGGATCTTGAATTGATGGCGTAAATTCACGAGTCACAATACCTGTACTCAAATCGGCAACAATACCACCTGTTGCTTGAGCATAGTTGACCGTGTTAATCTCATCGTCACCATTGAAGGTTTGATTTGCAGCACCGCCAATTAAAGATTTACCTAAGCTAGGAAGGGGATTGGGATTGGGATTTGGATCTGGATCTGGATTGGGATTTGGATCTGGATTGGGATTTGGATCTGGATTTGGATCTGGTATTGGTTCAGAAATACTTTGTCGAGGAATCAATTCTATATAATTGATACGCACACCGTCGCTAAGTATATCCAAGCGTAATTCCTGTACACCAGCGCTGAGGTTGAGTCCTTTA
>JBCCSG010000477.1:0-4656 GCA_039200565.1 Cyanobacteria bacterium P01_D01_bin.50
GAAGATTTATTTTAGTCCCGATAGTCAGTATATTGCCGCAATTTTAGATAATAAAACTGTGATTTTAAGGGATATTTCAGGTAAAGATAAACCAGTAATTTTACCTCATCAAGGAATAGTTAATAGCGTGAGTTTTAGTCCAGATCGTCAATTTATTGCCACTGCATCTGGTGATGGTACAGTACGTTTGTGGAATTTGCAAGGAGTTGAGCAAAGAGTTTTATGGCATAAAGGTAGAGTATTAAATGCTAAATTCAGTCCAGATGGACGATATCTTGCTACTGAATCTAGTGACGAAAAGTTAACTGTATGGGATCTTCCTACTAGAGAAAAAGTTTGGATATTTATCAATACTGAACAGTACGATTGGTCTAATATTCTTTTTAGCGCCGATGGAAAGCTTTTAATTAATAAATCAAATGAAAGAACTGTCAGTGTATGGAATATTGATTCTGGAAAGCAAATCGCCAAATTAAATCATGATGAGGTTGTTAGAAGCTTCAGATTGAGTTCTGATGGTAAGTATATTTCCACTTATGAAATAGATAGAAATTACGACGATAGAAAAATTAGCTTATGGAACATTAATGGGAAATTAATCAAGGAATTAGATTTACGAAAAGTTCAGAAAGGAAAAATTTATAGCCACAGTGTCACTTTGAATCGAGAGGGAAAAAGTTTTGCCGCTTCTACTTCATCCGACAAAGTTATTTTATGGGATATTTTCACTGAAAAGCAGTTACAAGAATTCGATCTATCTAAACACGATAAATTTGCAAACTTTGAATTTTACAGTCGTTCAATTTATTTTAGCCAAAATGGTCAAGTAATCGCGATTGAATCAAATAGTTCGACACAAAATGTAGTTTTGCAAGTCACCAATAGTGCAACTGGAGAAAAACGTACTCAAGAATTTAATATTAGTCTTTTTAAAGAGGAAGAGCCACCCCCTTCTTCGAGAATAAATATTGTCTATCTCACAATTGCAGGATTGGTAATTTTAATTGTGGTATCTGGGGGTTATATTACCTTTAGAAATACCGTTTCGCGTCAAGAATACAGAGAAATTGCTAAAGAAAAGAATCAAAAAGCAACAGAAAATCCTACAGATTTACAACTACCTCCCGAAGCAACCAATAAATTAAAAGATGAGATGCAAGTTGCTAAAGCTGTACGAGAGGAAGTTAATAGAGAAAATGATAATTATCTCAGCCCTTTCCGCACCAGTAACGAGTATTTCCCCCTTACACGTCGGCAAATGAAACAAAGCTGGCGTTATTTGCGGAGATTCGTCAGGGAAGGAATACCAACTGAACTTGATATTGATGCTACTGTGCGGGAGATTTCGCGGCAAGGTGTATTGCTTAAACCGGTATTTGTACCGCGACGGGTAAATCGAACTGAGTTAATAATTCTTATTGATCGCGATGGCTCAATGGTACCATATCATGCTTTATCCCAACGTTTGGCTCAGACGGCTTTAAATGGAGGGCGTTTGGGTAAATCAAGGGTTTACTATTTTCACAATTGCCCCAGTCAATATCTTTATAACGATCCAAATCACCAACAAGCGATACCGATTCGAGATATTTTCGCAAAAGTAAACTCAAAAAATACCAAAGTATTAATTATTAGCGATGGTGGTGCTGCTCGTGGTGCGTTGAATCCGGAGCGTGTGGAAATCACTGCGGCTTTTTTGAATTATCTCAGTCAGAAGGTGCGGGATATTGCTTGGCTAAACCCTTTACCAAATTCGCGCTGGAGGGGTACAAGCGCTGGGGAAATAGCCGATTTAGTGCCGATGTTTGAATTGAATCGTAGGGGGTTAGATGGGGCAATTGGAGTATTACGGGGGCAGTTAATGCAGCAAGTTTAAATTAATCGCTCTGTGAATCGCTCTCAGCCTAAAAGGCTGGAGCTACAGTTACGAAACCAACCTTCGTTGGCTAAATTCGGCGCATTTTTATAAAGAAATGGTGTAAGTATTTAAAGAATTTTATAACTAAGTAAGTCGGCACAAGTAAACAAGGGCTATGTTACAAAATCCTGGTTGGTGCCGTACACTCACTTATTATTGCCTTCATAACCATTCACTGTACAAGCACCCTACAAGCAGAGTTTAAAGCCTTATTACTACTCACTATTCACTACTCTCTACTCTCTTATCCTAATTACTATTTTCAATGCCAACCTATTTACTTATATTCCTATGAGAAACAGATTTGCTATTCGACGTATAAATTCATTTGAAAAAAGTTTTGGTAAGTCACATTTGTACTTGGCTTATCATGCTGCTTTTCCTCTAGCACTAACACCGGAACTTTTATATCATTTATGGGCTAATTTTCAACAAGATATTGACGGTGAAGCGATCGATATTCCCTGGGTAGCTGTCGGTGATATCTTACTTTCTAACTTATGCGAAGAAGTTGGGAACGAACTTTATGAAATGGATGTAGAAATACGCAGTGAATTATTACAAAGATTAAAACAAGATCCAAAATTTGGTCAACAAAGAATTATTCAACTATCGGATTTTCTGCTCCAATACGTACAGCAACAACTCAAAAGTGATGATATCGATATTCGAGAATTCGCCAAAGTTCAAAAATGGACGGCTTTAGCATATACTCAACCAAGTGAAGTTGCTCATCAAATAGCTCAACATTTTCAAAGCCTACAAATAGTGGCTTCCACACCAGCAGATGAAGCCGAATTTATTCGTATGGCTTCGTTGTTAGAAACATTTGTTGAACCTCTTGTAGAAGCGCAATTAGAGCCGTTATTAGTTTACGCTCGTGGTATGGCGAGTTTTGCTCGTGGTGATTTAGAGGATGCTACGGAGCAATTGGCTAAAGTTACAGAAAATGGCAAAGTTCATATAGCTGGTGTTGATTTAGCTATTCCGGAATCAGTTCAAGAAAACGCGGATATTTCCAGTATTCCCAAAGGACAAGATTTTAGCGGCAAAAAGTTACGAGGAAAGTCATTTAAAGGGCAAGATTTAACTGGCGCTGATTTTAGTTATATGGATATTCGCAGTACAGATTTTTCCGATGCGAAACTTATTGGAGCTAATTTTAGCAATGCTGTGATGGGTTTACAACGTCGCTGGGCAATAGTATTGATATTGTATGCTTTTTTGTTGTCTTTATTAGCTGGTGTTGGTTCTTCCCTAATCGGTTCATTTTTAGGTTCCTTTACTACTTTTACATTAGCTTCATCAACGTTATCAAATAATCGGTTTGGAATTTATTATTCTGTTTTAGTTGCATGTTTATTAGGATTGTTTGTATTTGTTACTGCATATCTATTTAATATTCGTAAGAGAAAAAGGGCTATATCAATATCATCTATAACTTCATTTTTGATTTTAGCTCCTAATTGTGTAGCTACAACACCTTTAATTATTAATTATCTGGATATAAATTCATTTTTTTCAAGTAATAGCAGCATTTTAACAGTTTTTGCGAGTAGTTATATCGGTTGTATTATATTTGCTGTTATATGTTTTCTAACTCTTCGTAGAGGTATTGGAGCATTTTGGGGTACTGCTGCATTGGCTATCTGCGGCACTTATTACTGCGGTTTTACTGTATTCAGCAGCTTATCTAATTTCTCAAGCACTCAACAAACATTTGCACAAACATATAGCTTTTGGATAGCTGCACTTGCTGTAATTTTAGTTGCAGTAATAACGTTTGTTAGTTTTGCAAATAGAAACAGCCAGAGACGTTTTATACTGCTAATAAGTATAAGTATTACCCTGGCAACCACTCTAAATATTTTTCAGACTTTGGGTGGAGCTATGGGAGTAATAGCTATATCTTGGAGTGCGATCGCATTAGTTTCCACATTAGCATCAATTAGCTTTGCTGCTAAAACTAAAACTTTAAAGCAAACCCTTGTTGTATCTGTGAGTTTGATTGTATTGATTTCAATAATAACAGGTGGTTTTTTATTGTTGATCGGTATTCCATCTAGTGGTAGGTTTGCTTGGCTATTGTTTGTCGCTGTTTTTACTATACCGGGGAATGTAGTCTCAACTTTATCAGGAATAGCTGCTTTACGTAGCTCCATGATTACTGCAGTTGCTGTGTATATTACCTGGGCTTTATATCTAGCATCAATTGCTTCAAGAGAAACAGTTTTACCCGCTATTTGGGCTGAGGGTTTGGCGGGTGTATTTGCTATATTTTTAGCTGTGGCTTTGGCTTGGGCAATGATTATAACGATGGCAAATGCGATCGCATTTGTTTGGGTTGATGCTCAAAATTTTACAATTGCTGTAACTTGGGTTGTTGCTATTGCTAGCTGTGCAGGTGTGATTTTGACTTTGATTATCAACAATAATGAGTCTCAATTAATAGTACCAGGTATAAGCGGTGCAGCTACTGCATTTATTTCAGTAACTGGACAAAGTATTTATATTGCTTGGTTGGCTCTGATTCAAAAAGATACAAGGTTTGCTTTTATCCGAGATTTTGCGATTTCTTTCGCTGCTAGAGGTGGTACAAGTTTTCGTAATGCCGATTTAAGTAAAGCTAATTTCGATGGAGCTATTTTGAAAAGCGCTGATTTTAGAGAAGCAAACCTGACTCACACGTCTTGGTTGAAAGCACAAAAACTCAGATGTGCTTGTGTTGAAAATAGTTA
>JBCCSG010000478.1:0-4650 GCA_039200565.1 Cyanobacteria bacterium P01_D01_bin.50
AACGACCGCAAGCATTTCAAAATTTGAATGTCTGAGCAATTTTTCCAGAGTCGGAACGGCAAATTGAGGAGTACCAAAAAATATAATTTTCATAAAAACAAAACAGTTAACGTTCAACTGTCAACATTAACATCACCCATCGATCCCCAACGAAGGGGATAAATACTGTTTTTTCATGTAACAATAAGTCAATCGATAGAGTTAATTTATTAAATATATAGTGTAGATTCATGTATAATAAATTGAGTTTTCAAAAATAATACTTTTTCATTGCGTTATTTAATTTTTTAATTCCTTTGTTGAAAACCGAGCCATTATAGCTGATTTTTTTAGCTAACTTACGTTACTTCTACTGTTGCAATTAAAACTTGTATGTGTTTAACTGTAAGAATATATTAAGTAGCGTCTACGATACGGCTTTTTATTTATTCCCTACTATTTGTCTCAGAAATTTCACATCATGACCGGAATCGTCATCTGAAGTGTGGAAGTAGAAATATAACAGGAATTAAGCTCCTGGAAAACCGAATCTGATATCTATATTAAGTATTTCGGCTAGATCAATTACTATGTAATTCCTTGTCTCATTAGAGACTGTATTGGCACTTATTTTAAGTTTTTTTAAGCCAATTTAAAATTCGGGTGTTATTTCTCGGGTCTTTGTACTCATGCGATAGTGTGTTCTTCTATAAACTTTATCAAAACTATGAATTATTTAGATAATAGTTTAGATAAGTGAGTAATAAAAGATACCTTTATTTTGTTAAACTATGGGAAATTAGGGTAAATAATTTCGCTAAATCGTAAGTTCCCTGTTATACATATAAAAGATAGCCTGCCCCATTGCCGTGAAGGGTCCCCATAAGAATTTTTTTCTTCTAAAAAAATTCTTATGGGTGCCCATGAGGCATTGCTCCTCCCACAGCAACCGCCCTCTAGAGAATCAACCAACAAATGCTGAAACATCTTTTACTGTCGGGATGGTTCCGCGTACAGCCATTCCTCAAGTACGTATTAGTCGTAGTGCTTATTGCGCCTCTAGTAGGGGCATCTGGACATTCTAGCTCAGCAAAACAATTACAAGGAATCGAAGCAACTAAGGTGACACCCGAGATCCCGGAATTGGACTCGGCGTACATCTCAGTTCCCATTACCGATAAATACAAGTTATTCCAACCAGAAGCGGTCACAAATTTGACTCCGGATGCGGATTCTGAGTCAATCAAAATGGCTGCTGTCATCAAGCCACAAATAATACAGCCAAATGTGATTGAGTCTTTGACGATAGAACCTGAATCCGAATTGGAAGAAGCAAAACCTTCTAGTAACCCAACAACGGTAACAGAAGATCCATTGGCAGAAGTAGAACTTGTGCCGCCTACTATTAGTGGTTCTGAATTAATACCCAGAAAATCTTCTGCTAGTAGAATTAAATTAGTACGACGTTTAAAAGCTGCAAAAGCTCAATCTTCAAAAAAAGATACTTTAGTTGCTAAATTAGCAAGTGCTAAATCACTCAAGCCGACTAAGATTGTGGCTTTGAGAAGAAATATAATTCCTCAACCCACAGATGCGCCTGTAAGCGAAGAACCAATCGAATCAGAACAGGAGCAGAACGATCCAATTGGAAGTCCTCATCCAATTCCCTGGAAATGGATAATGGCTACTCAAGAAACTGTAAGTGCTAATAGTGGTTCGGGAGTGCGTTATTACCGTAGCGTACCTGTATTTTCTCCAGATGGTCGTTATTCTATTTACAGCCGCGTCAAGTTAGAAGTTAAACCACAAATGCACAAAAGCCGCGTCAGCAGCGTGTTGTTTGTGGAAGATAGAGAAACCAAACGTTTAAAGGTTGTAGCATCTACTTCTGCTGTAGTAGATCCGTTGCTCAGTAGGGAATTGTCTAACAAGAAAGATGGTCAAATCCCTGGAAAAATCGGTGTATTGGTTCCTGTAAGCTGGTCAGAGGATGGCGAGCGCTTCTTGGCGCGTAAGTTTGAAGGCTTATTCAATACCGCTCATGCTTCAGATCGAGCGCTGATTTGGAATCGTCAGAACAATAATTTTAACACAGTTGCTCCTTCCCAAAAGAATCACCAGTATGATATCGCTGTTTTATTAGGTTGGAGTAAAAATGCACCTGATAATGTGGTATTTGAAGCTGGCGAGATGGGACAAGAAACTTGGTCTACAATCA
Source organism: Cyanobacteria bacterium P01_D01_bin.50 (assembly GCA_039200565.1). Lineage (GTDB taxonomy): Bacteria > Cyanobacteriota > Cyanobacteriia > Cyanobacteriales > Nostocaceae > Rivularia. The sequence goes on from JBCCSG010000478.1 coordinate 2,198, forward strand.
CAGTTGCCAACGATGGTAAGACAGTTGCCACACCAGAATTAGACCAGCCTACCACTTTTGGTAGAAAGGCTGCTGATGTTTGGGCTGGACCGCAAGTAGCTTATCAATAATTCAATTAGCTTCATATTATTTAATGTAATCCCGTTTTAGCTTGAACGCTTAACGGGATTTTTATATAACCGTTTGATGAAATTGCATTAAGGCATAGCCTCCCGAAGAGGGGGCTATCATAGTTTCTGCTAGCAGATCAATTTTAGATCGCCAACATTCCGTTAAAAAAATATACACTTTTGTCAAGGGTTCCCTGCCAATTTTTTTTCTACTAAAAAAATCTCATAGGTGCCCGTCATAAATGATTAGACAAAAGCACATACTTTTTTTGTTCAAAGATAGCACGCAAAATTACTCAGATTTTTTTTCGCTTATTTCCGACTCATTAATAGAACTTTTTACTCGACGGATGGGTACATTGGCAATCAAAGCTGTTGTACGTTGGTTACTTTCCAAAGAAAATTCCAAGCCATCAGATTCAACTTCCACATAGCGGCAAACAATTTCTAGAATTTCTTGCCGCATTTGTTCTATCATCTGAGGGCTTAAGTCAGCCCTATCGTGAGCAATAACTAATTGCAGGCGACGTTTCACGTCATTGCGACTGTTATCATTACTGCGAAAAAAAAGTCGTTCCAAAAGTTCAAGAATCATTGCAGCTGGGTGAGCGCATACTGGATTTTATTAAATAATTTTTGTCCACAATAACCTTCGGAGGCGGGAAAATAGGTTGTCTTGGGACGAGTCAAAATCAAGAAAATCTACCGTTTCCCCTTCCAATCTACGAGCAATGTTATCGTAAGCTGTGGCGGCTAAAGAAGGATTTTCTGATAAAACCAGAGGTTCGCCACGGTTAGTAGAAACGATTACTCGCTCGTCGTCGGGGATTACCCCAATTAAGGGAACTGCTAGAAGTTCCTGAACATCTTGTACTGACATCATATCATTCAACCGAACCATTGCGGGTTTTATTCGGTTAATTATTAAGTTAATCTGCTTTACTCCTTGTGCTTCTAATAACCCTACCACCCTGTCAGCATCACGTACTGCTGCGATTTCAGGGGTTGTAATAATTAAAGCTTCTTTTGCAGGAGCGATCGCATTTTTAAATCCCATTTCGATTCCTGCGGGACTATCAATGATGATGTACTGATATTTTTGCGCTAAAGCATTTACCAGTAACTTCATTTGATCTGGGGTGACTGCTTCTTTGGTGCGATTTTGTGCTGCAGGTAACAGTACTAAATTTGGTTGTCGCTTATCTTTGACCAAAGCTTGTTCTAAACGACATTCTCTAGCTAAAACTTCCACCGCAGTGTAAACAATGCGATTTTCGAGTCCTAGCAACAAATCCAAATTTCGCAGACCAAAATCAGCATCAACTAATGCTACCTGGCGACCTATTTTGGCTAAAGCCATGCCCAGATTGGCTGTAGTGGTGGTTTTGCCCACCCCTCCCTTACCGGAGGTTATGACAACAATTCGAGTCATGATTACGAACGCGCTCGTGATGGCACTAAAAAAATATAGAACATTTAATTAGTAGTTAGTGGTTGGTTGTTAGTTTTCAGTTCTTTCACTGCTATTAACTAATAACTAATAACTAATAACTAAATAAAGTATTTATGGCTCTTGATTCAACCTTGTTAATTGATTTCTAGAAAAATCATTAGCCTTGGTGATGCGGATTCCCTGTGTCGTCATATACGCAACTTCAGCAGTAGGTTGCGTAGGCGATTTCTCTGGTGCCCTAGCTAAAGCATTGGCAATTCTCAACTGGGTTGGTTCCATTTGTAAAGCCATAATCGTGCATTCGCTGTTACCTTGGGCACCCGCATGAGCAACCCCACGCAGGCGACCCCAAATTAGAATATCGCCGTCTGCGACTACAATACCACCTGGATTTATATCTCCCAAGATAATTACGCTACCTCTGTGACGAATTTCTACACCAGAGCGCACTGTCATTTGCAGATAAAGTGGTTCTGCTGGCGGTAATGCTGTCGAAGATGATTCAAAGCTAAAAGCCTTTTTCGGCTGCAATTGTTCTACAGAATAACCAGCACCCGCAGCGGCGATCGCTGTTTGTCGGCGACTGGTACCGACGGATTTGAGTTGTAAAGACATTTCGCTCAAGGTTTCGGCAATGTCTTGCAGTTGTCTGCTATCAAGTAAGCGGTCGTTTGCTACCAAATGTACGCTTATCTTTTCAGAGAGAAAGCGTTTTTGCGCTGAAAGCCGCAGTTTCATTTGTTGCCAAATTTCAGACCAACTGTACTCAGATACAGAGGTTTGAGATACGGTTGGTAAAATTAATACCAATCTATCTTTTTCACTTGCAATTTCTACCTGTATTTTTGGATTCAACCTATTATTTAATAAGGTAGTATCCATGCTTTCGC